>CAZKPI010000460.1:0-4595 GCA_964554555.1 uncultured bacterium | reverse complement strand
TGCATCAGACTACAAATTACCGTCGAGTAAATTGCAGTATACCACAATCTACTTATTGGCAGGAAAGCCTTTCTTCTGGCGAATACATCAGCGTCTATGACATCCAGCGGGCGGTGGCGGACGGGGTTCGACGCGCCCTGTTGGCACACCATGCATGAGGACCAGCCCAGGCGGGGTCACGGTCTCCGGCAGGCCATCGCGCGGGTGAACCGGGTCTTCGGCGACAAACCCGGCGGCCGGTGGCCGAGAAAATGGCTCGCAGATCCGATCCCACCTTTCAGAGAGGAAAGAAGCCACCCTGCAAAAGGGTTGCGCTGGGCCGCGCGGCATGTTATTTTGATTTTGCGTCGAATTCGAAATAGCCTGTTCCGTTGTTTCGAGATCTTGAACATGGCGGGGGCGAGCCGTTCGTGAAGCGAGGTTCCACTGGCCGATACGAAGTGACGACCTTCCAGGAGGAATCCGTCAAGGCCTTCCTCCCCGCCCCTCTGCCCCCCGACCCGCCGCTCGACATCGTTCCCCGCCTCCCGCTACTTGAATCGGCGGTTCTGGCCCTCGGACGCCTGGACAGCCTCGCCGCGCTCCTTCCCGATACCACGTTGTTCCTCTACACCTACATCCGGAAGGAAGCCGTCCTGTCCTCCCAGATCGAAGGCACCCAGTCGTCCCTTTCCGACCTCCTTCTCTTCGAAATCGATGAGGCCCCTGGGGTTCCCCTCAACGACGTGGTCGAGGTCGCCAACTATGTCGCCGCTCTGGAGCATGGCCTGAAGCGGTTACAAGAAGGTTTTCCCTTGTCCAACCGCCTCATCCGCGAAATCCACGGCGTGCTTCTGGCCCGGGGCCGCGGCAGTGAAAAGGAACCAGGGGAATTCCGCCGCTCGCAGAACTGGATCGGAGGTTCCCGGCCTGGCAATGCCCTCTTCGTTCCCCCGCCGCCCCATGCGATTCAAGAGTGCATGGGGAATCTGGAGCGGTTCCTGCATGATGATCCCGTTCGCTTTCCCGCCCTCCTGCGGGCCGGGCTTGCCCATGTTCAGTTCGAGACCATCCATCCCTTTCTCGATGGGAACGGGCGGGTGGGTCGCCTGTTGATCACCCTTCTGCTGTGCCATGCCGGGATGCTTCGTGCGCCCCTTCTCTACCTGAGTTTGTATTTCAAGCGCCATCGGGCGACCTACTACGACCTGCTCGGCCAGGTTCGGCACGACGGGGATTGGGAAGCCTGGGTCGATTTCTTCCTGGAGGGCGTCCGCCAAACGGCTGATGGGGCGATCGATACCGCCCGACGGCTGGTTGCCCTGTTCCAATCGGATCGGGAGAAGATCCTGGCCGGCGGTCGCCGGGCCTCATCGGCCCTGCGGGTCCACGATTCCCTGAAAGCACGGCCGCTGTGCACCTTGCAGGAGGTCGGCCGCCGGTCGGGCCTGTCGTTTTCCACCACCGCTTCGGCCATGAAGCTCCTTGGCGACCTCGAAATCGTCCGGGAACTGACGGGGAAACGGCGGAACCGGCTCTTTGTCTACGATCGGTATCTGGCCATCCTGAACGAAGGAACGGAAACCGCATGAATCAACAGTTTCCTTGGGCGAGGGCCCCAGTTCCGCATCGACAGCGGATGGCCGGACAACCCCGACGAAACCACTCGCGGAAACCTGCGCCAGAACGCTGAGTGAGAACTGCTGGGGGCGGAGACATATCCTTGATGAGGTCCATCAATTCCTGGCTCTCTCCCAACTTGCCCTTCCCAGCATCGTCATCTATCGCTGAGCGACTATCGCCCGTTGTTCTGCATTCGCTGCCGGCCCAAGTTCGCCAGGAGAGATGATGAATTCTGACCTTGTCGCCATAGATCTCGAGATCCATCCTGTCTCCAAAACCCTGCTGGCCGCGGGCGGTTTCCGCGTGGGGCGCGAGCCGTTCCGGCGGTCAGGAACCCTGACCGATCCGCAGACGGTTCTGCAGGAACTGGGGGAGTTTGCCCGGGGAGCCCGGTTTGTTCTTGGGCATAATGTGCTGGACCACGACCTGGTCTGGCTGAAAGCCCATGATCCCGACAATCATCTGAACTCCCTGCCGGCCATCGACACGTTGGTCCTGTCGCCCCTCGCCTGGCCCAAGCACCCCTATCATCGCCTCTGGAAGGGCTACAAGCCCACCGAGTCGAGCCGGAACGACCCCCTGCGGGATTCGCAGGCCGCGTTCGCCCTCTTCGAAGAGCAGGTCGGGAAACTTCGCTCGGATCCGCTGTTGCCGGCGTTCCTCGCTCTTCTCCAGCGGGATGACCGTGCCGCCGGGTGCGCCCAGGCACTGACCGAGGCCACGGGCATTCAACCCCTTTCCCTGGCTGAAACCCAGGCCTTCCTGTGGCAACGACTCAGCGGGAAAACGTGTGAACGCGGATGGCAGACCCTGTGGGAGGCCGATCTCCCGACACGCACCGGGAGCTGGCTTCCCCTGGTCATGGGCATCGCCTGGCTCGCCGTCGCCGGCAGTTCCTCCCGGCTGGCTCCCTGGGTGGTGCACGCGTTTCCGGAAACGGTGGCCATTCTCCGACGCCTGCGCCAGGTTCCTTGCGGCACCTGCCCCTACTGCCGGGAGGTCCACTCGGCGGAAGAGGCCCTGCGCCGGTTCTTCCACCCGTTCGATTCCTTCCGGCCCATTCTGCCGGGGCCGCCTCCCGTCACCCAGAAAGAGGTCGTCGAGGCCCTCCTGCGTGGCGAGGACTGCCTCGTGGTCCTGCCGACGGGCGGGGGGAAGTCGCTCTGCTACCAGCTCCCCGCCCTGATGAAGGCCCGACAGCGCAACCTGCTGACCCTCATCATTTCCCCACTCCAATCCCTGATGAAGGACCAGGTCGACGCGCTCCTCAGGCGCGGCCTCGTCAACGTCGGGGCGGTCAACGGCCTCCTCTCGCTGTTCGAGCGAGCCGAGACGCTCGAGAAGATCGCCCTCGGCGACATCGACATCCTGTGGGTGGCCCCTGAACAGATGCGCAATCGGTCCTTCCGGGACACCCTGGCCCAGCGGGAGATCGGCCTGGTGGTGGTGGACGAAGCCCACTGCCTGTCCAAGTGGGGCCACGATTTCCGCCCCGACTATCTGTTCCTGTGCTCCTTCCTGAAAGAGGTGCTGGGCCAGGAGGCCCGCCTTCCCCCCATCGCCTGCTTCACCGCCACGGCCAAGGCCGACGTGATCGAGGAGATCACCACCTACTTTCGCCTGGAGGCGGGGAAGGAACTGCGCGTGTTTTGTGGTGGTGCGGAACGCCCCAATCTGCAGTTCCACGTCCATCCGGTGGATCAGTCGCCGGCCGCGGCCGACGACGTCCCGGGTTTTTCCAAGCTCGGTCTGGCCCAGGCCATCCTGCAGGAAGGCCTCCAGGACGGCGGAGGCGCCATCCTGTTCACCGCCACCCGCAAAGGGGCTGAGCAACTGGCGACCCAGCTCCGGGCGGCCGGTTTCGCCGCCGAGTTCTTTCATGGGGGCCGCACACCCGACGACAAGCGGCGGGTCCAGGAGGATTTCCTCGCGGGTCGCCTGCAGGTCATGTGCGCGACCAATGCCTTCGGGATGGGCGTCGACAAGGCCGACGTGCGGCTGGTGATCCACATGGAGGTTCCCGGCTCCCTCGAGAATTATCTGCAAGAGGCCGGGCGGGCCGGGCGCGACCAGCAGGAGGCCCATTGCCACCTGATCTTTTCGGCCGAGGATCTCGAACTGCAGTTCCAACTCTGCATGGACAGCCGCATCGGGTATGGCGATTTGATCGGCATCTTCCGGGGCATCCGGAATCTGGCGCGGAAACAGCGCTCCCCCAACGGCGAGATCGTGCGGACCACCGGCGAGATCCTGCGCGAGGAAGGAACCACCACCGACTCGATCGATGCCCAGGAGCCCATGGCGGACACCAAGGTCAAGATCGCCATCGCCTGGCTCGAGAAGCTGAACCGACTCGAGCGCTCCTGGAACCGCACCTCGGTCATCGAGGCCAAACCGGTGCCGCCGACCCTGGAGCACGCCCTCGAACGGGTCCGCGGGCTGGGCTTGCCGCCTCACACGGTCAGCGACTGGGGGCGCCTCCTTCAGCTTCTGTACCAGGCCAACGCCGATGACCTGCTGAACACCGACGCCTTGTCGTCGAAGCTGGGCGAAACCGCCGAGAGCCTGATCGGGATGCTCCGCGAGATGCGAAAGGCGGGCCTGATCTCGCATACCATCCATTGCACCGCCCTGTTCCATCATCTTCCTGGGAATGGCGATGATGCCGCCGCCCGGTGGGACTGGTTCTGTCGGCTGGAAGCCGGCTTCCTGGAGCATCTGGAGCGCTTGGACGAGTGGGGCAGTCAGGAGGCCGGCCGCCTCGATGCCCGCGTGGCGGCCACGGAGCTGGCGCGTCAGCCGGCGCTGGAAGGGGTCCGTTCCCAAGACATCTTCCTCTTGCTGAAGGTCTGGCGGCGCGATGGCCTGGTCTCCTTCATTCCCCAGGGATTCGACAGCTGCACTCTGACCCGCCGGAAGACACCCGCGGAGATCAGCAGGCATGTCGCCTACCGACAAAGGGTCGGGAAGGCCTTCCTGGAGGCCCTTCGCCA
>CAZKPI010000459.1:0-4595 GCA_964554555.1 uncultured bacterium | reverse complement strand
AAGGCTCTCTGGTACCGGCTCCAGGCGAAGGATTCCGGCGACCAGCGCCCGGCCGGGCCGGTCGCCGCGGCGCCCCGGGGGCCAACCGCCGGAGCCGCCTCCACCCCGGCGGTCGCCCTCCCTGCCAGCGTCGCCGGCATCCCCACCGACGGTTTCCTCTCGGCCTCGGCCCCCGACCCGGCCGGCGCTCTTCCCGCCGATCTGGTCCGCGCCTGGTTCGCCGCCGCCGCCGCCCTCGACGGGGCCGTCGACCCCGAACAGCGGCTGACCCTCGGTGACCGCCTGGCCGGCCTCGAACGGCAACTTGCCAACACCGTGGCGCGCCGGATGGCCGATGGCCAGGAAGCCGACCTGTCCGCCCTCGAAGCCCTCGCCACCCAGGCGTCGGGCGAGGTTCCCGCCGCCGCCCGCCGCCTGCAGGCCGGCCTCGCCGCCCAGATCCGGGCCGCGCGCCTGCAGGAACAACTCTAAGGCGCGCCCCCCCCGGTCCCCGGGGGGCTGATCACCCCCCGCCGCCCAACCCGCCGGGCTCAGGATCCACTGGTCCAGGCGGCCAGGTCGGCCTGGGCCTGCGGGGCCAGAGCGGAACCGGCTTTCTGGTAGACGGCCGCCCTGGCCTTCAGGAAGGCCTCTTCCCAGGGAACGTCCGGCTCGAAAGTGGACAGCACCGTCGCCGCCCGGTCCGGATCGCTGGCGGCCACCAGTTCGAGCAGGACCCGGCGGCGGGCCTCGTCGAGAACCGCTCCCCCGAACGGCTTTTCCAGGCTGGCGGCCAGCCGGGCAAGATCGTCGGGGGAAGCCCGGCCGAGCCCGACCGCCAGTTGGAGAGCCCGTCCCAGAAAGGGGCGGAGAACCCACGGGGTTTCGCGAACCCGCTGGAAGAAGGATTCCAGAGCCGTGACCGCGGGTGCCACCGCCCCGGCGGCGGCCAGGCGGCCGGCCTGCAGATACAGCGTCTCCGGGCGTCCTGCGAGAACGGGATCCTGCATCAGGCTGGCGGTTTCGCCCGGCTTTCCCGCCAGGAAGGAAGCTTCGAAGAGCATCATCCGGTCGAGGAGTGGCCACGGCCCCGAAGCCAGTTCCCCGCTCAGGGCCAGCACTCCGGGGCCATTGCCCACCAGGAACTGTCCGTGCATGCGGCTCCTGGTCCGGAGGGCTGGCGGCAGGAAACCCGGGTCAGGAGAAAGGCCAGCCAGGGTGAAGATTCCCGGATAGTGGGCCAGGACGTGGTCCTGATCGGGGGGATCGCGCAGGAATTCCGGGCGGGCCAACCCCAGGCGCCACGCCTGCTCCCGGATCGAGAACACCACCGTTTCCGGGCGACCGGCCTGCTTCGCGTAGCCGAGTTCGACGATGGGCCAATCGTCGGTGTTGGGCGGCAGGGGGCGGCCCGCGGGGCGCGCCATGGCGGCGGCGAAGGCCGGGCCGGCCACGAACCGCGCAAGGAAGCCTTCCAGGTCGGTCACCTTCCAGGCCGACCACAGGGCGGAAGCGAACGGTTCCTGGGCCAAGCGGGCCCGCAGGTCCGCCGCGGTCCAGGCCAGGGGATTCTTGCGGGCGACCAGGAAGAAGTCGCCACCCTGGGTCTGCCACGTGTCCACGAGGGGAAAGACGGATCCCAGGGTTGCATACAAGGTGCCGAAGGTCCCCGCATCCACCTCGTAGCCCGGGGCGAAGTGCAGGAAGACCCCGTCGGTCGCCAGGCGATCGGCCACGATCTGGAAGAATTCGCGGGAGAACAGGCCCGCCATGCCCGATCGATAGGGATGGGACGGTTCGGAAAACACCAGGTCATAGGTGGCCGTGGCGGTTTCCAGGATTTCGCGGGCATCGCCGAACCGGAGGTGCACCCGATCGTTGGCCAGGACCTCCCGGTTGGCCATGGAGCACCGGCGGGCCATCTCCACCACGGCCGGTTCCAATTCCACCACGTCGACGCACTGGAGCCCGTCGACGTGTCCCAGCCAGCCGGCGGTACAGCCGGTGCCCAGGCCGACGACGAAGGCCCGGCGCGGATGACCATGCAGGATCGCCCCCAGGAGGCCGCCCATGACCTGGGTGCCCGCATCTCCGGCCACGTTCCCATCCGCCTTGCCGTTGAGGATGAAGGCCAGTCCATCGCTCCCCTGGATCGCCAGCGAGCTCTCCCCCCCTTCCGCCTCCCAGGCGATGCCCCGCCGGAGGGCATGCAACTGGCGCCGTTGGTCGTTGGGGGCCAGACCGGCGAGGGGAACCCGCCCCAGCCCCACCGCCGCATGGCGCCACGCCGCCGTGGGACCACGGGTGGACAGGAGCAGAAGGGTGACCGCCGCCAGGAAGACCCATCCCGCCCGCCGCCGGCCACCGGCCGCGTCGCCCAATCCGCCGATGGTGCCCACTCCCGCGCCCACCACCACGAGAAGGATCACCAGGCCGGCCCAGCACCCGCGGGCGGAAAAGGCTGGCAGCAGCCAGAACCCCGTGAGAAGGGAACCGGCCAGACCTCCCAGCGCATGGCCGGCCATGACCACGCCGGTCTCGGCTCCGATGCGGGTTCGACCCTGGCCCGCCAGGCCGATCACCAGCGGGGTGAGATATCCCCAGAACGCGGCCGGAAGCAGGGTCAGAGCCCCCGCCACGAGGGTCCAGCCCAGGACCCGGGCGGGAAAGACCGGCCACCGCGCCTGGGCCCACGAGGCGAGCAGGACGAACCCATCCCCCCAGGCCCAGCCGATGGCCAGGATGGCGGCCAGCCCGAGGAACACCCAGGCGAGTTGGGAAAAGGTTGGCGGTTCCCGTCGCCACGGCAGGGCATACACGCCCCCACCGACGGCGAGCCCGGCCAGAACCATGGCCAGCGTCGTCCCGACCGAATACCAGGAACCCCCGAGCAGGGGATTCAGCAACCGGTACCAGACCAGTTCGGCCGAAAAGAGGGTGCCACCCGCCAGGAATGCCAGCAGGGCCACTTGGAAAGAACTCCGCATCGGAGACGGATCATCGGGGAGGGCTCCGGGGCGGGGCGGGAAATCTCCGTTCTCCTCCGCCATCCGAGAAGGCCAAGGGACACTCCCGCCATCGGGGTGGTCAAATGCCCCAGGGGAAACGGGCTCCGGCCCATGATCCACCTGAGGGCTTCCATCCGTTCCGCTGGCCAGAAGAAAGGCCGCCAGGAGGGGAAGGGCGCACCCCACGACGAGGGTCCCCCTGAAGCCCAACGCCTCGACGCCCCAGAACGTGACGAGGAAGACTCCCCCGGCACCCCCGAGCAGGTTGAGGAAGGACAGCCAGCCCAGGCTCCGGCGCGGCTGGTCCCCGGCCGGAACGAGGAGGGACGCCGCGGCGGGCAGGAGCCCCCCCATGCAGAACGTGGGCGGTCCGATGACCACGAACGCCATCAGCATCCGGATGGTCTGGGTGATCCCCACGCCCAGCACCATTTCCCCCCCGAGGCTCAGATAGGCCTGCCGACAGAAGGAGAGGATCGCCGGCGAGAGGAAAGCCGTCAGGGCGGTCCCGCCGGCCAGGCGACGGAACAGGGACGCCCCTCCGCCAGGGCGGCACCCCGCCGTTCCCCACCAGAGACTGCCCCCTGCCAGGCCGACCAGGTAGATGCCGAAGACAGCGGCGGAGGCCCGGGTGGTGACCCCAAAGATCCAGGTGAACTGGCGGATCCAGACCAGTTCGAGGATCATGCTTCCCATCCCGGTCAGGAAGAGGGCCAGGGAAACCCGGATCCGAAGCCCGGCCATGCGGCGTGCTCTCCTTGGGGTGAATTCCCGAGAACTATAGCAGGTATGAGCCTCTTGCTCGAATACCGAAGTTTGGCTTCTTCCTTGCCCCGCCCCCTCAGCCGACGCTCTGCAACCAGGGACATGTGTCCCATGCCGCCGACGGATCGATGCCTGCACCTGGCCCGATCCTCCCGAGGGCTTGGCCCGGCCGGGCAGGGCAGACGGGAACCGGAAATCTTCGTTAGCAGAAGAGATACACGGAGCGGGGAAGAAGTGACGGAGGGCGGTCAGGGATCGGCCGGGGACTCGACCGGGGTGCGGCCCTCGAGGGAGAAGGCGAGGCCATGCCCGGCCGGCAACGACCCGGTGGCGGAGGCGGCCAGGTCGCACCAGGCGGCTGTTCCCGAGGCCAGCCAGACGATGCTTTCATCACCTTCGACCCGCACCGTCAGGTGGGCCGACCCCGCCAGGGCGAGCCGGACGGTGGGCAACCGCAGGACCAGGGGCCGCGTGGCGGGGGCGGCGGCCTCGATGGTTCCCTCGCCCTCGGGAATGGCGACCACCCCGGGGGAGAGGAGCAAATCGCCGTCACCGCGAAAGGACATCCGCGGCCCCTCGGCCAGGATGAGGTCGACCGGCCCTTCCCCCGAAACCGTGACCCGGTCAAGATTCCCGAGCGGGAGCCCGGCGCCGGGGGAGGGTCTGCCGACCGGCGCCCCCCGCCGCCAGACCTGGCAGGGGCCGCTCACCTGGCCGCAGACGGGCGGGACCAGGGGGCCTGCTTCCAGCGCGGTGATGGCGGCGGGCGAGGCGGCAGAGAGGGGGGGCGCTCCGGCCTCGCCGACGGTCGGCACCGGCGCGGGTTCGTCGGCCGGGGTTGAC
>CAZKPI010000458.1:0-4620 GCA_964554555.1 uncultured bacterium | reverse complement strand
TCGCGCGGCCCCTGGCCCCCGACCGGGGCTTCCGCGCCGGGGGCGGCGCCGGCCGGGTCAGGGGGGGCGCCGGTTCCCGCGGTCTCGCTGGTCAGCGGGATCCGGTCGAACGGGCAGAGTCTGACCCCGTCGGAGAACGTTTTGCCGCACCTGGGACAGGTTCGCACCGTCTGCCTCCTGAAGGAATGCGGGAGTGGAAGGTCCAGTGGCATTCTACCGGCAGGGGGTTGCCGCGGACAACCGGCTTCCCGCTTTCAGGGTCCGGCACAGCAGACCCCGGCAGGGGGGGCGCCGGGCCTTGACCGGGGGGCGGTGCGGCCGGTCCGGGTTGCATGGTCCCTGCCGATTCTCATCAAGGGCTGGGTTGACAGGTTTTTCACAAAATACTTGCAAAAGGATCCCGGGTGGAGGATGATAGAGGCAACCGGGAGCCCTGTGTGGGTCCTGAATTGAGACGATTGTCCTGGAGGAATTCATGTCCATTAAAGTTTTCGTTGGCAACCTTCCCTTTAGCGTCACTGATGAGAAGCTGAAGACCGAGTTCTCCCGCTTCGGCAATGTCGAGTCCGCAAGGGTGGTCACCGACAAGCACACCGGTCGCTCCCGCGGCTACGGCCTCGTGGAGTTCGCCGACCAGACGGCCGCCGATGCCGCCATTCAGGGAATGAACGGCCAGCAGATGGACGGCCGCCCCCTCACCGTCAACCTGGCCAAGTCCCAGGGCGGCGAACGGGCCTGACCCATTCCGCAACCCTTCTTCCCCGCGTCGGGTGACGCGGGGAAGTGAGGTTTTTTTCGGGTTTTCCTGTCCCTTGATCTGATCACCCTTCCCTCGTTCCGGGGGAAGGGTTGTTGTGCGTACCGGCCATGGAACTGAACCAGCCCCTGCTGACCCGCCTGATGGAAGACGTCGGGGCGCATTTTGGCGCCTACCTGAAGCGCATCCTGGTCGCCTCCACCGAATACGGCATGTTCGGCCTGCCGCTCCTGGACGGCCTCCACGACAGCCTTCCCGCCACCCATTGCGGCGATTGCGGGGCCTGCTGTAACTCCGTGTCGATCTTCTCGATCGAGTACCACCGGATCATCCGCCACCTGCTGACCAGCCAGCCCCCCGACCGGATCCGGACCTTCCTGCGCCGCGTTCTGCAGGTTGACGAACGGCTGGCCGAGGTGGCCCTGGCGGATGGCGGCCGCGAGAACCGTCTGCGCTGTGCGTTCCGCGACGACGACCGGCGGACCTGTCTGATCCACCAGGTGCGGCCGTTCGCCTGCCGCCTGTTTGGTCTGCGCCGGGTCGACGGCAGTCGGGACTGCCCGCACGTGATGGAACTGGCCATCGACCCGCCGCCGCTCACCGACGAACGGGTCGAGAAACTGCAGGCCAAGATGATGGACATCTCGGAATCCCATCCCCTCGCGGACGGGAAGCCTCCCGTGGCCTATTTCCCCTTCGAGTTCTGGGCCTTCCGGTTCGCGCTTGGCGTCCCCAAGGCGCTCGAGATCTACCGCGAGATCCTGGTCCCCGCCTCCACGCCGCTGTCCATTTTCTACCGCGCCCAGGTCGGGTGACCGCCCGCCTTTTTCCCTTCCCCCGGCTTCTGCCGGCCGCCCCCGCGGCCGGGGCGGGTAACACAAATTCTGGAAATGTACAAAACGCATTTGGCTTGTGGCCGGCGTCGGCGCCGGCGGGGCGGCGGCCTGACCCCGGGGAGGCCATGGCCCAACACCGATCCCCGCTCCAGGCTGGGGTATTGTTTTCCGGAGAAGGGATGGTATCATACCTGACGTTCGCCAACCGGGGAGAGGAGGGTCCATGGGAAAACTGTTGCGGGTGCTCAACCGGGAACAATGTATCGGGTGTTACAGCTGTATGTTCGCCTGCAGTCGGGTCTGGCACCAGGCCATCACCGTGGAGAAGGCGGCCCTGCGGGTGAAGAACTACGCCGGGATCGAAGGGGCCTTCTCCATCCGGCCCTGCTACGGCTGTGCCGACCCTGACTGCGCCCGGGCCTGCCCGACGCAGGCCCTGACCCCCCGCGCCGGCGGAGGCGTGGTGTTCGACGAGACGAAATGCACGCACTGCGAAGCCTGTACCCAGGCTTGCGTGCCCGAAGCCCTCCAGTGGGACCACGAAAAGCACGTTCCCATCGTCTGCCGCCAGTGCGGCGTCTGCGTGAAGTTCTGTCCGAACGGGGTGATCGGCATGCAAGAGATCGCCCCGGCCGCGAGGTGAGCCGATGCCTGCCTTCCGCCTGCTCGACATCGACCTTGGCACCGGCGCCAGCCGCGTCAGCGACATTTCCGACCGCTTTGAAACATACCTGGGCGGCACCGGCGTGGCCACCAGTCTCCTGCTCGAGACCCCGGCCGGGCTCGACCCCCTGGCTCCCGAAGCGCCCGTCATTTTCGCCATCGGTCCGTTCAGCGCCGTTTTCCCGGTGGCCACCAAGACCGTGGCCCTGTTCCGATCCCCCCTCACCGGCAACCTCGGCGAATCGCACGCCGGCGGCCGGCTGGCCATGGCCATGTACGGGGCGGGGTTCCACGTCATCCGCCTGACCGGCCGGGCGGCCTTCCCCTGCTACGTGACCATCGACGAGGACCGCGTCGAGATCCACCGGGCCCATTCCCTGTGGGGCAGTTCCGCCCTGGCGGCCGAACGCATCCTGCGCGACCATGTGCCGAGCAGTTTCAAACGGTCGATTGTCCGCATCGGCCCCGCCGGCGAGCGGTGTTCCCCGATCGCCGCCGCCACCGTCGATTCCTCGCGCCACTTCGGCCGGCTCGGCCTGGGCGGGGTGATGGGCAGTAAGAATCTCAAGGCCCTGGTCGTCTCGGGCGGCCGCTACTGGCCGGTGACGGAGAAGGGGAAATACAACGCCTTCTACCAGAAGATCTACGAGGCGGTCGTCAACTCCTCGGCCATGAAGAAATACCACGACCTCGGCACCGCCATGAACGTCGTGCCGCTCAGCCGCATCAATGGCCTGCCCACGCGCAACTTCAGCCAGGGCTTCTTCGAGGGCGCGGGCGACATCAGCGGCGAGACCTTCGCCGAGAAACACCTGACCCAGCACCTGGCCTGCGGCCACTGCCAGACCGGGTGCATCCACATGGCCACCCTGCGCGAGCGGTTTGACCCCGAGGAACACCAGTACAAGACCTTCAAGATCTCCTACGATCACGAACTGATCTACGCGCTCGGCTCGAATCTGTCGATCCAGAGTCCCGAGGAGGTGCTCCGCCTTCTGCTGCAGGTCGAGAAACAGGGCTGGGACGCCATGAGCATCGGCGTCACCCTGGCCTGGGCCGTCGATGCCTTCCAGGCCGGCCGCCTGACCGCGAAGGAGACCGACGGCCTGGTGCTGAACTTCGGCGACGCCGCGACCTATGACAAGATGCTTCACCGCATCAAGGCCGGCCACAACGAGTTCTACCGCGACCTCGAGAAGGGCGCCGCCTTCTGCGCGAAGAAGTACGGCGGGCAGGAGTGCGCCATCGCCTTCGGCGGCAACGAGGCCCCCGGCTACATGACCGGCCTGTTCGCCTACCTGGGCTACGCCACCGGTGTCCGCCATTCGCACCTCGACAGCGCCGGCTACTCCATCGACCAGAAGGCGCTCACCGAGCCCAAGTCCGACGAGGAGCTGGTGCAGGGACTGTACCGGGAAGCGGTCTGGCGCATGGCGCTCAACTCCCTGGTCATCTGCCTGTTCGCCCGCAACATCTACACGAAGGAGGCGGTGCTCGAAGGGCTTGCCGCCCTCGGCCTGACCGGCTGGGACGAAGCCCGCCTGCAGGCCGCCGCGCGCCGGATCCACGCCATGAAACTGCGCTACAAGGAGCGTTGCGGGTTCCGGTTCGACGATCTGGTCCTGCCCGGCAAGCTCGCCCGGGTCATCAGCGGGGCAGGCCAGGTCGGGCCGGAGCGGTTCGCCCGCCAGGTGGCCGCCTACCGCGACCTGGCCGCCAAGGATGCGGGGGAGGTCCCCGCCCAATACCGGTAGGGCCGCCCCCGACCGGAGACTCCGTCCACTGCGAGGAAGACGATGCTGAAAAAACTGGCCGCCCTGGTGAACCTCGTGGGAATCCTCACCGCCACCGCGGTGCTGGTCCTGCTCTACCGCACGGCCACCGCCGTCCCGGGCGTGGTCGACTGGAATCTGATCACCGGGTTCGTCCAGACCTTCTGGATGTTTCTGGTGATCCTGGGCGGGCTGTTTCTGGTGACCGCCCTGATCACCACGATGCACACCCTGTTTCCGCCGCCGCCCCCGCCCCCGCCCGGGCCTGATCCGCAACTGCTGGCCACCCTGGAGAACGCGCGGCTGAAGATCAAGGACCTGGAAGCCGAGGTGGAGGAGGGCGAGACCCGGCAGACCGCCTTCCAGGCCGAGGCCGCCCGGGCCCAGGCGCGCGTCACCGAACTGGAGGGATCGCTGGCCCACGTGACCAGCGAGCTGAACTCCTTCAAGGAGACCGAGAGCACCCTGGCCAACGATTACCAGCGGGCCCAGGAGCGGGCGGCGGAGCTGAATGCCGAGCTGATCGGCGCCAACGACCGCCGCCGCGCCCTCGAGGCCGAACGGGACCAGCTGGTGCGTGAGCTGGGTGAGG
>CAZKPI010000457.1:0-4656 GCA_964554555.1 uncultured bacterium | reverse complement strand
TTCAGCCTGGCCGACGTCCCCTCCACCGCCGCCATGGCCGCCTCGCTCCTCGGCGGCAGCGGCCGGTGCGAGCTCGACGGCACCATCACCGTCCGGCACGTCGACTACGACCTGATCGAGGAGATCGGCGGCACGCGCAAGCGCAGTACGTTCGACCGCGAATACCAGGGCACCGTCCGGTTCCAGTTCCGCCTCGGCCTCGGGCCTTCCGACAAGCGGCGCTTCTCGAGCTTCCTCTTCGAGTTCGACGTGAAGCGGGCCTGCCTGCGCAGTCTGCCCTCCCAGCGAGTCAACCGCGGCTACACCACCAACGCGCTGAACGACTACGTCCTCTATATCCGCGACGCCTACCAGGAGTTCCAGGACATCAACGTGCGTGGAAAGTCGCTCAACAACGACGACCGCACCCTCATCATCGACCACACCAACAGCGGCAAACGCGGCAAGATCTTCCTCGGGTGCGGCCGCGAGAACGATCCCGACAAGACCCAGAAATACGTCTTCATCAACGTCAACGAAAAGATGGACTGGCTTCTGCCCGACAACCCGCCCGACCTGGTCATCCCCTGGGCGACCCTGAAGCAGGCCGACCACATGCCCAAGTTCACCCAGGAGCTCGAGGCAAAGATCGAAGAAGCGAGACAGCAGGCGCAGGGCAGGTGAACTTCACCCCCGAGAAGGTCAAGGCCATCATCACGGTCGAGCACAAGCCCCTGGTCGGCACCCAGGGCTGGTGGCAAAACCTGGTGGCCCGCGTCAAGGCCCTTTTCGACAAGTTCTTCCGCAACCGGGAAGGCACCACCGTCGGCAACAAGGAAAAGCCGATCCACCTGCTCGGCCCGCAGGACAACGACCAGAGCATGTGCAGTCTGATCGAGGGCAACGTCCGACAGCGGTTCTGGCAGACCGCCACGTTCCGAATGGACTTTTCCGAGATCACCGACAACGCCCAGGTCAACCAGGCCATTGCCCAGCAGGTCGGCGACAAGTTCGACATCGATGTGCAGTACTATTCCGACAGCGAACTGAACATCCTGCAGAACAGCCCCAGCATCTCCGATGCCACCAAGGAAACCTACAAGGTCATCAAGTTCTACGAGAACCGCGACAAGACCCTGCTGATGTCGATGCCCAACCCCCTCTACCCGTTCAAGCCCAAGCCCGCCTACGCCGACCGCAACCTGCCCGGCGTCTACCCCAACCCGCCCCTCGTGGGCCGCACCATCGGCGGCGCCACTGTCGATTTCACCAACTTCCTGCCGTTCGCCCCCTTCCTGGTGCGGTCCCACCGGTTCGTCAACTCGCAGGAGCTGTACAACAGCCCCTTCTACGATGCCGACACCAACACCCTGACCCTGAACGGCATCGTCATGATCGAGAACGAGGCCGAGGGCCTCACCATCAAACAGGACCTGAAATACCGCGGCCGCGGCGTCCTGCTCTCCTACGGCGACATCCGCATCGAGGGCAACTTCACCAAGGCCGATCCCGCCGCCGACGGGCCCTGCATGCTCTACACCTACCGCGGCAACATCATCGCCAATGTCAAGGCCCCGGGCAAGATTGAGGCCTCCCTGATTGCTCTCAACTACAAATACAACCCCAGCGGGGGCGGGGGGCTGTCCATCGTCAATTTCTCGGGCCGCAAGGCCCAGGTCAAGGGCAACCTGCTGGCCGACCGCCTCCAGCTCGGCACCATGGCCGCCGGCGTCGAGAACTCCCTGACCTACGACAGCGAAGCCCTCAACGGCGACCTGCTCTACTGCACCACCTTCGGCGGCCGCCTGCGCACCGCCCGGATGACCTTCGATGACCCCGGCGCCCGCCCCTGACCGCCGGCCGCCGCGCCGCCGCCGCGCCTTCTCGCTCCTCGAGATCCTGGTCGCCGTCATCTTCCTGATGGCCGGGTTCGTCTTCCTGTTCACCGTCTACCGGTCCTCGAACCAGGGCACCCTCGACTCCTACCGGGAGACCATCGCCTACTGCCTGGCCACCGAAGGCCTGGAATGGGTCGCCGGCCTGGGCTACGAGAACCTGGTCTCCCTCATCCAGAACCCCGGCACCTCGTTCACCCAGCGGTTCAAGCCGGGGGAGTTCGTCGAGATCGGCGACGTTCAGCTCGACAACGGCAGTCTTCTGCCCTACCCCGCCGACTTCAAGCTGTTCAAGCGGATGATCCGGCTCACCCACGACAACGCCCGCAAGGTGGTGCTCGTCGAGGTCACGGTACAGCCGACCGACGCCTTCCTGCGGCGCGAAAGCGTCATCCTCGCCCGCCTGGTGGGGAAGGAATATGACTGACACCCGCCGCCGGGGCCTGACCCTCGTCGAGGTCATGATCGTCTGCACCATCGGCATCATCCTGCTCCTGCCCATCATCAATTTTCTGATCATGACCCAGAAGTCAGCCTACAAGGGGCTCGACCGCCTCGAGACCCTGGCCAAGGCCCGCATCGTCCTCGAAAAGGCCCAACGCGACCTCAAGAACTTCTGCTTCACCGACACCACCGGCATGACCGTGGCCTCCACCGCGGCCGCCTTCACCGCCGTCTTCCCCGTCTTCCCGGCGGGCAACACCGGCCCGGTCTACGCCGGCGACGAGAACCCCGTCAACCTCGTCACCTACACCTTCGACCGGGCCAAAAAGACCCTGGTGCGCTCCCTGAAGATCCATCCCCGGCTGGCCGGCGGGTTCTCCGCCCAGCCCGAGACTCTCGCCACCAACGTCGGGCAGTTCTCCATCGAGCGCCGGGTCATCCTCGGGATGAACTTCTACGACATCCGCGTCCTCATCCTGCCCAGCACCCCCTACGTCAGGAATGCCCCGACCGAACTGCGCACCTCCGTGCGGTCCGAGTACGAGTCCCGGCTCGAACGCCACCCGAGCTTCATCACCAACCGGCGGTCGGTGATCGACCTGCCGCCGCCCTGAACGATCCGTGGTCCGCTTCCAGGATTCCCGAAGGGGCAAAGCCCCTTCCCCCCGCCAGGGCAACGCCGCTGGACCCGGCTTCCGGCCTGGGTGTACCTTCGCGTTCCCCAGGCGGAGAGCCCGCGACGCGGTTGTCGATGGCCTCGACCGGGTCGTGAAAAAAACTTTGAACCTTTGGTGAACCTTCAGCGTATTTCCTGGTGAAAAAGGCGACCTGATGCCAGGCGCCGTGATACACTTGGGAACATCGGAAATTTTCGAAGGGGGAGAACCATGAAGAGGTTTTTCAAGGCTTGTGTGTTCGTGCTCGTGATGATGGTGGCCTCGATGACCCTGACCGGCTGTAACGTCGACCTGGCCAAGATCGGTGACTTCATCACCAAGATCGCCGGCGTCATCAGCAAGGTGGCGGAAGGCATCAAGGCCTTCGGCGAGAACCTGAAGAACAACGCCGGCAACACCACGGCCGCCACCGGCACCGCGACCGGCACCGCCACGGTCGCCACCGACACAGCCAGCACCGGCACCGCCACCGACACCGCCAGCACGGCCACCGACACCGTCACCGTCGGCGACAGCGATGACGAGGAGGACGACGACGACGATGCCGCCCCCGGCACCACCGATGCCGCCAAGGCCTGTGCCGCCAACCGCCGGGTCCTGATGGCCGCCATCGAGTGCTACAACATGGATCACGCCGCCATGATGAGCTCGCTCGACATGAACGCCCTGGTCAGCGGCAAGTATCTCAAGGAACCCCTCAAGTGCCCCGAGGGCGGCACCTACGTCTCTTCCGGCGACCTGACGGGCCCCAGGGCCGGTGTGGCCTGCTCCAAGCACGGAGCCAGCGAAGACCAGGTGGGTGACACCGACGCCGACGAGGAAGAGGAAAGCCCGGGCGAATGACCGCCGGATCCTGAACCCGTTTTCCGCCGGGGGGCCCGCCAGGGCCCCCCGGTTCCTTTGCGGCCCCGGCCCGCCGCCTTCCCCCCCCCGAGCCCCCAAGCCCCCTTCCCCAGACTCGGGCGTTCCCCCGGCCTGGCCCCCTTACCTCTCGTCTCCCCTTCCGCACCTTGCCTGCAGGCCCCGGCGCTTCCCTCGCCTCCCTCGCCTCCCTCGCCTCCCTCGGGTTTCCTCTTCGGCCTTTGGCTCCCGAACCCCTTGTTCGTTTTTCCTTGGTCCGCACGAAGGCTGGCCGAAGGGGCGTTGCCCCTTCCACCCCGCCAGGGCCAATGGTCCTGGAGCCTGTTTTCTGGCGAGGGGAACGCTGATGCTTTCCCCTCGCGGAACCTCCGCTTCGCGGTCCGTTCGCCTGGGAACGGGCCATGGCTTTTTTTTCCCGGCATCCTAAGCAAACCTGCAGGTCCTGCCGATGAGGTCCGCATGAATGACGTTCTGGCCATCCAGGACCTGCCGTGTTGCCGCCATGCGGCCGGCATTCGGGGATTCCCGACCGCCCGGCGGCACGCGCCCTGAGGGATAGGCCTACGCGAAGGAGCCAGGCATGAACAACAAGACCATCCTCCTCGGACTCGCCGCCTGCTCGGTGTTCCTGACCACCGGCTGGACGCGGGACTACCTGCAGTCCGGCACCCAGTCGCAACTGCGCAGTTCGGGTTTCAGCAGTACGTTCATTGCCCGCGCCAACCAGCGGACCGGGGATGCCTACCGGGTGCTTTCCGACGCCCCGTCCATCTCCGCCCAGCAGGACACCCTCCCCTCCT
>CAZKPI010000456.1:0-4692 GCA_964554555.1 uncultured bacterium | reverse complement strand
CCGGACTACCTCGAGAAGGTCATGGCTGCCGGTTTATAGGTTTGCGTTTGCCCTGGCCTCCGCCCAGGAGCCGGATGCGGGAAAGGGAGGTGTGGTATACTCGGTGAGACAGTACCATATCCGCAGGAGGTCATTCGATGCGCCGCCAACCCGTCTACCGGCATCCCGGATTCCGCAAGATCGCCGAGCATTTCTCGCAGGAGATGCTGCGGCGAGATCCGTTGACCGCCACGTACATGGGCGAGCATCAGTACGACGGGCTGTTGCCCGAGGTCGGAGCCGAGGCGGTCGAAAAGGAGATCGCCTTTTTCCGGTCCATGCGCGACGCCTTCCAGGCCCTTCCCGAACGGGAACTGAGCCTGGATGAGCGGCTCGACCGCGCGGTGATGGTCCAGCTCTGCCAGCAGACGCTGTTCTTCCAGGAGGACCTGCGGCGCTGGCGGCTCGGTTCCGACCTGGCCGCCACCATCGGCGACTCGCTCTTCCTGCTGTTCGTGCGGGATTTCGCCCCGCTCGCCCAGCGGCTGGAGGCGATCATCTCCCGGCTGAAGTCGGTTCCCATGTTCCTGATGAGCGGCCGCACGCTGTTCCAGGACGTGCCCCCGCGATGGGGGGAGATCTTCCTGGAATCCGCCGACCGCCTGCCCGACCTGTTGGATGCCCTGGCGAAGGCCGTTGCCGGCCGCGTTCCCGGCACCCTCCAGCAGGAGTTCGCCAAGGCGGCGGCGGCCGCCCGGCAGGCGCTCGAGCAGTTCCGCACCTGGTTCACCAACGCCATCATGCCCAACGCCCGCGGCGACTGGGCCCTGGGGACCGGCCCCTTCCAGGCCCTCCTCCAGCTCCGCCGCCTCGGCTTCACCGCCGGTGAACTGCACGAACTCGGCGACTCCTGTCTGCGCCGGGCCCACGACCGGATCGACCAGATGGCCCACCGCCTGGTCGGCACCGGGGGGCGCCCCCGGGCCGAGATCCGCAAGGAGGCCTTTTCCCGGGTGCGGGGGAAGGGCCCCGCGACCTTCGAACAGGCGCTCGACGCCTACCGGGACGCCGTGGCCCGCAGTCGGGCCTTCGTCGAAATGACCCGGTTCGCCACCCTGCCGGCCGAGGAGCGGCTGGAAGTCGTCGAGACGCCATCCTACATGGCCCACCTCATTCCCTTCGCCGCCTACCTCAGCCCCGAGCGCACCGCCCGGCCCCAAAAGGGCATCTACCTCGTCACCCGCAGTCCGGCGGCAGACCTGTCCCGGCACAACTACGCAGACATCTCGAACACCTCGGTCCACGAGGGATACCCCGGCCACCACCTGCAGTTGAGCGCCGCCAACCTGCACCCCGGGCGCCTGCGCGCCTTTGCGGGCAGTATCGAACTGTGTGAGGGCTGGGCCCTGTATTGCGAGGAGGCGATGAAGCACCGGGGGTTCGAGGCTTCCGAGGAGAACCTGTTCATCCAGACGACCGACGAATGCTGGCGGGCGGCGCGGGTCCTGATCGACGTCCATATCCACCAGAAAACCTGGACCTACGACCAGGGGGTTCAGTTCCTGATCGAGCACACCAGCATGGACGAGGCGGCGGCGCGGGCCGAGATGAACCGCTACACCCTGACCCCCGGCCAGCCGCTCAGCTACCTGGTGGGCAAGCACCTCCTCACCCAACTGAAGGACAACCTCCAACGCGAATTCAGCGGCGATTTCTCCGACCTGGCCTTCCACGACCTGGTGCTCTACGAAGGCAGTATCCCGCTCTCCCTGGCCCAGGAATATTATCCCCAGATGATGCGGGAACTGCTGGCGGCCGGCCCGGCCCGCCTGGGCGCCTGAGGCCCCCGGCTCCGGCATGCCCTTCCGCCGCCAGCTGTTCGTGCCCGCCAAACGCGATTACATCAAGGGGAAGAGCCGGCCCCGGGTGGACTGCATCCTCTGTTCCATCCTGGCCAACGATCCCGCCGTGACCAGCCTGCTGATCTGGCAGGACGACCTGTTCGCCGTGTCAGCCAACCTCTACCCCTACAACGCGGGCCATCTCCTCCTGTTCCCCAAGCGCCACATCCTCGATCCGCGCGAGTTCGAGCCGCGCGAGGAGGCGGCCTTCTTCCCGCTTCTCAAGCGGTGCCTCGACATCCTCGAACACCTGTACCAGCCGCTCGGGTTCAACATCGGATTCAACATCGGCGACGCCTCCGGCGCCAGTGTCCCCCATCTCCATCAGCATCTGGTGCCGCGGTACCACAAGGAGCTGGGGTTCGTCGACATCATCACCGGCTCGAAGATCATCATCGAGGACCCGCAGGTCACCATGACCCGCCTCAAGGAAGCATTCGCCCGCTCCTGACCCCGTCCCCGCCAGGCCTCTCCCGATGAAGGCTTCACCTGGCCTTCGGCCGTTCCATCTGCGGCCAGCCGCGTCCTGCCGCGGCCGCTTGTCTCTCGTCTGCCGGTGGCCCCGCACTTTCCCCCCTACCTATGGGGAATGGGGTATGCTATACTCGCCCCATGGAAATCGGGGACCTTCCCCCTAGCAAGAGGAGATTCTTCATGAAGAAGCTTTGTCGGCTGTGGTCCGTTGCGCTGGTCGCCCTTGTCGTCTGTCAGCCTGTCAGCCTGTTGGGCGCGGCCGCCGACGACATGGAATATCTGGGCTACTCCAAGGAACTCCGCGAGTTCGTGACCGAGCAGGTCAAGAAGACCCACGCCCAGCCCAAGAGCGGCGCCGCCCCCCTCGGCATGGCCCCCGAAACCGGACCCATCGACGAGGCTGACGCCGTGCAGGAACAGCTCACCGAACTGGGCCGCTCCCGCTCCCTGACCCCCGAGTCCGAGCTCGCCGCCGAGCAGTCCAAGGCGCGGCTCGACGAGTTCTGGACCCGCATGGGCATCCAGCCCACCCGCGACGCCGTCACCCTCAACGACGAGCAGAAAGCGTTCCTCAAGAACCGCATCAAGACCCAGCTGGAAGGGGTCGGCTACCAGGTCAAGCAGGTCGACCTGATCGACGTCCCCGCCAACCTTGGCATCCCGCAGGTGCGCGGCGTGGTGCGGGTGGTGCGGCCGCTGACCACCAAAAACGGCTATCGCGAGATCCAGAACAACCTCGCCCAGGTCAAGGATCTCTGCCTCAAAGCGGCCTCCGATGACGGCACCCAGTATCTCTGCGAGCTGACCACCTTCATCGCCGAGAACCCCAAGAACAACTACTACTACGAGAAGACCATCCTGAACCCCTGACCGTCGCGGAGGTCGGTCCCCGCCGCATGAACCTGTCCGTGCAGACCGGCATTTCCACCCGCATCCTGGTCTATGCCATGACCAGCACGATCGTGGTGGCCTTCGGGAGCCTGGGCGCCCTCATCATGGGGGTGCTGGCTCCCGAAGGCTCTTTGCTGGGCCTTCTGCTGGGTTCCGTTCTCGGCGCCTTCCTGGCGGTCCACGAATCGACCATCGTCGGGTGCGTGGCCGGCATGCTGCTTGGCCTGTGCGTCTCCCCCTTCGTCTACCTCGTCGTCGACCAGGAGACCGCCTTCATGACGGTGTTCCTGTGTTCCCTGCTGGGGGCCTTCCTGGGCGAGCCCTTCGCCCACTTCTGGCGCGAAGCGCACGTTGTCACCGATCCGGAGGCCGAACCCGAGGAGGGTCGATGAGCGTCATCCGGCTGGTCATGCTCGACCGTGACATCTCCCAGTCCGGCCTCATCCCCTCCCATGCCATCGGCACCGTCCTGTATGCCGTCGGCCGCGGGGCCACCGGCCTGGAGTCTTTCTGGCCCCTGGTCCGGGAGCTCGACCCCGGCCTCGAGGACCTGTACCGCCACCAGCTCGACGCCGACCCCATCCTCGAGGGCTGTGGTGACGGTCTGCTGGTCATCAACTGGGAACACCGCTGTATCGAGTCCTTCCAGGCCTACCAGCCGATCCGGCCCCGGGGGGCCGCCCGCCGCCACACCGGCCGGCACGCCGTCGATGAGGCCGCCGAGGTGCCCTTCGAGATTCCGGAGGGCTGGCACATCATCGACCACCATTTCGAAGAGAGCAGGCATTGACCGATGATCAACTGTCAGGGTTGCGGGGCTGTCAACGACGAAGTCTCCTCCGAATGCGCCGCGTGCGGGCGCCTGCTGTTCCTGTCCTGCCCCCAGTGCTCCACCCGCAACCTGGCCTCGGCCCTGACCTGCACCCACTGCGGGCGGGTCCTGGCCGAGGCCAAGAGCGGCCCGGCCCGGCGGGTCGATCCGGTCAGCGAGATGCTGGCGTGGCCGGGCGGCGAGGTTCCCGACCACCCGCCGCAGGGCCCCCTGCTGAAAGTCGTGCTGGGCGGGTTCGCCTTCGTCTTCCTGCACCTCAGCCAGGCCCTGACCGGGTATCCGCTCGCCGGCATCCTGGCTGGCCTGGCCAGCGGCATGGTCACCTTGTGGGGAACCATCGAACTCGCCATCTGGTGGCTCGCCCACAGCGGGGCTCCCCGCCATCCCCACCCCAGCGCGGACCTCGAGGAGGTGTTGCCCGGCGGCCTCGACCAGTCCCTGTCCCCCGCTGACGCCTCGTTCGAGGAGACCGAGCGGGAAGCCGCCACGACCGCCGCCCCCGCCGCCTCCCTGGCCGACCTCCTGCCCGCCCCGGGCCGCCCCGCCCGCAAAACCCAGGACCCCCTTGTGGCCTCGATGGTCTCCGGCGCCGTCACGTCGGTCACGGCCGCGCCG
>CAZKPI010000455.1:0-4706 GCA_964554555.1 uncultured bacterium | reverse complement strand
GAACCCGGCCGCACGGGCCCACCCCGCCTCCCGGGCTCCCGGCCGGCGGGGTGGCCCGGGACCGTTCTTCCAGGGCCTGACCGCGGCCGCCCCTGGAGAAGGAAGGGGCCGATGACCTTCCTGACATCCCTGATGGCGGCCTACATCGAATGGGTCGTCTGCGTGCTGGCCGGCTGGCTGGCGGCCGCGCTCCTGCGCCCCGTCCTGTCGGGGGCGGGAACGGCCATCGACCTGACGTTCTCCCTCGCGGTAGGTCTCTTCCTCCTGCGCGATACCGTGTCGGCAGGAAAGCGGGCCACCGGCCGGTGGTTCGTCCATGGCCGGCCGGGCGACGAGCCCGGACCCACCCTGGGCCTTTCCCCCGGCCTCTCGTTCCTGCGCAATCTTCCCCTGACCGCCCTGTTCCTCCTCCTGACGGGAATCTTTGTCAGGTCCCTCCACATCTTCCACCTGGTGTTCTTCGCGGTGGCGGGCGTCGTTCCTCTGGTCGTCGGGTTCTACGCGGTCAAGGCCGCCCAGGCGCTGGGCAACCGCCTCGCCGGCGTGTCGCTGGCCGGCGGTCCGACCTTCGACCGGTTCGTCACCGTCGCCCTGGCGTTCGGGCTCGCCCTGGCGGCCGCTTCCCAGGTCGACCGCCATCTGTACGCGGATTTCGGCGGCAAGGGGGGGACGCTGGGCCTGCCCCTGTCCCCCTTCCGGAACGGTGTCGAGGAGTCCATGGGCACGTATCATCGCTGGTATGACACGGGCCGGGTCAGCGTCGCCGACCTCCTGCGGATCGCGTCATCCCGCCCCCTCGGCATCGCGCGCCTCCCCGCGCTCAACGGCGGGGTGCCCGCCGGCGTCGAGTCCTTCCCCGCTCCTGCCTTCCCGCACCCCTATCAGATGACCAACCACGCCGCCCTCAACCGTCCCATGAGCTGGTTCTGGCGGTTCACCTTCGGCCTTCCCCAGTTCATGTTCGGGGCTTCCGTCACGATCCACGCGGACGAGGACGGCACCATCGTCCATATCGAAGATGTCGACTGAGACCGGAAGAATGGCCAAAGCGCACCGCCGCCAGTGGTTGGCCGCCGCCGCCCTTCTGCTCGTCATCCTGGCCTGGCATCTGGCCCCGCTTCCCCGCCGCCTGGCCCTGCTGGAACAGGCCATGCCCGGCGGCTGGGCCGCCTGGTATGCCCAACGGCTGGCCGGCTACGAGACGGTTCCCCTGAGCCGCTCCCTCGCCGCGGCCATCGTCCGGCAGTATCTGGAGGAGCCCCCGGACCGCCTCCGGCAGGGTCAGAACCGGACCCGCCGCGTGCTTCTCCTCGCCCAGGGCGGCCCTGAAGCGGCCGAAGCAGTGATCAGCCGTTTCCCCGACCTGACCGGCCTGGCCGTCCTGGGGGCCTCGGTCTCGGCCGCCGCCGCCCCTGTCGTGGTGTTTGGGGAAAACCCCTACTGGGCGGTCCCCGACAAGGGTCTCGACCTGCTCGACACCTTCGCCCTGATGCCTGATCCGCCGGTGAAGCGGCTCTTGCAGGAACTGACCTCGCCCGACGAAGCAGTCCGGTCGTTGGCGGTCGAGAGCCTGGCCCGGATCGGCCAACGCGCCGCCGGGGCCATCCCCGCCCTGGAGGCCATCCCCGCCGGCCCCCTCTCGCCCAGGATCGAGACGGCCCTCCTGCTCCTGCGCTCCCCTTGCACGGCCGCCCAATCCTCCAGCATCACCGCCGCCCGCCAGCAGGAACGCTCCGACGCCATCGACCAGGCGGCAAAGCGGAACCTTCCCGCCACCCGCTGAAAGACCCTGCCCTGCGGATTTTCGCTTTCGGGGGGCTTGCCAACACCTCCTCGATGTGGTAACCTATCACTTACCAGTTTCCTCGTGAAACCCGCCGGGGTGGTGAAATTGGCAAACACGTAAGATTCAGGATCTTATGCCCGTTCGGGCTTGGGGGTTCAAGTCCCCCCCTCGGCACTGAGGGTAGTAGTAAGCGGCCTCCGCGACAACGCGGGGGCCGCTTCTCTTTTCACCTGGTCCTGGCCAATGGTCATCCTGACCCCCAGGCGCTCGAGCTTCTCCCGCTGTTTCGACCCCGCGGCATCCTCGAACTGCTCCCTGGCCATCGCGCAGTAAGCCGCCAGGTCGGCCGGCGCCGCCTTCACCGTCTTCTTCCTGGCGACAACAATGGTTCTCAAGACCAGGTATCCCGGGCCCCGAGGGCCCCAGCGGAACCACCTTCAGAGCCGCGTCGATGGACACCTCGCGGCGACGATTCTCACCCTGGCCCAGGCCCTCAGGAGCAATCTTTCCGCCTTCTACGCGTCAGGACAGGAGTCATGCGCCAGGGAAGACCCCGACCAGGACATCCTGTTTTGAACAGGGGAACGATCCAGGCCTGATCAGCCAGCCAGGCGCAGATTCACTCCCGCCGGGGAACCCTCCCTGGCGGGTTTTCGGTATCAGGCAACGACAGGCCCCAAACGGCAACCTCTTTTTCCATCAACAAGGTCCCCAAAATACCGTGCTCAGGTCACCCCGAAAAAGCCTGCTCACGCTCATTCCATACGGATTTGAGAAAAAAGGGAAGGGGACGCGCCGGGGCGCGGGAGAAACGCGACGGCGGGGACCTGCCCGGGCCGGGGCCCCGGCCAGCCCGCCTGCCCGCGCGGCGAAGCCCCGATGAAAGCCCCCCGGGGCCAAGCTCGTCAGCCGGCTCTCCTACCCGCGCGGCGGTGCCGCGTCGGCCTGGGGAGCCCGGATGTGCCGGACGATGGCCGGCGGGAGGTTGAGGAGCACGCGCTGTTCGACCACCTGATGACGGTCGAGGAACCGGTCGAGGACCTTCGACGACCGGATGGGCCACGGACTGCCCCGCGTCAGCATGCGCAGACGCCCGAGCAGGGGGCGCATACCGAGATACTCGAAGTAGGACAACGTGCCGTCGGGACCAAGAAGACGTTCGATGGCGTGCAGGATGCGGCGCACGACAGCGACAGGGAAATTGTTGAGGGGAAGCCCGGACACGGCGAAATCGAAGCCGGCGCGGGTCTCGACCTCTTCGAGGAGCGAGCAGTGGATCTCGACCTCAACGCCCTCCAGGCGCGGTGCCAGGGTGGTCCGGCACAGCGTGCGGAGGATCTCGCAGAAGGCGGGGTTGGCCTCGACCATCACAAACCGGTCGCCCGGTCGCAGGTATTCGGCGATCTTCACGGTGACCGGTCCGGTGCCCGGCCCGATCTCAAGGACCTGCTTGCGGGTCCGGCAGCGGCTCAGCGGCTCGGCCAGCGCCTGGGCCAGGAACCGGGAGGAGGGCATGATGGAGCCGGTCAGGCGGCGGTTGCGGAAGAATTCCGCCAGGAAGGAGATCGTGTGCTTCATCGGGACAGACGATACCGCAACGTCTCTCCGCGCGCAACCAGGAGGCCGCATTCCCAGGGATTCGCCCTCCGGGATCCCAGGCCCCTCCGATGAACCATGCATGCCACAGGCCATGGCCCCATCGGCGAACCAGACCAAAGCCGCCCCGGAACCGGCCTCAGATCGAATGGTGAGAATGGCGGCCGCCTCCCTGGACCGGCGAGTGGGCCATCGGACCTGGACGTCACCTTCAGGCCGGGGGGGCCGCCCCCCGCCGCCCCGCCCGCTGGCGCGAGCCGCGGGGATGGTTCCGGGACCCGTCCGTCCCGCTTCATCGCGAATCGCGGCGGGGTCTGGTATACTGGCCTGGGCTGGTGCCGGCCCGGGAGGAAACGATGGATGCGACCAGACTGCGGGTCAGACCCCGCGCGAACCAGGAAACGGTGAAGGAACAAATCGGCGGCATCGCCGACCGGCGGTTCCGGAACCTGCAGAAAATGCTCATCAAGGACCTCGACGGGGCGGCTTTTCGCTCCCTCGCCCTGGGCCTCTATATGCGGCTCGGCGGCTGGTCGCACACCGGCGGGTCCTACGTCAACGCCATGGCCGAGGTCCGCGGCCTCTGCCGCGAGCTGTTCGGATACGAGATTCCCGAGCGGATCGGCGCCGTCCGCGTGAAGGATTGCCGCTACCGGTCGGCCGCCGGCCTCGCCCGGATCGCCCCCGCGATCAGCCGCTTTCACGAGGACCAGCTGAAGAAGGCCTGATCCTGACCTGAACGCCGCCCCTCCGGCTGTTCCTCGGGGGAGGCGCTCCGGTCCCCGGCCGATGTCCATCCAGGAGCCAACCGAATGACCCCGCCCGCCCTCCGCCTTCGCCGGACCGACGGAACAACCATCCTGGAGGTTCCCACCCTGCCCGTCGATCTCGGCCGGGAAGCCGACTGCGGCATCCTCCTCGACGACCGGCAGGTCAGCCGGCGACACGCGCGTCTGGACCGGGATCCCAGCGATCCGGCCGCCTGGCGGGTCACCGACCTGGGCAGTTCGAACGGCACCTACGTGAACGGCCGCCGGATCGGCGGCCCCGTCACCGTGCGGCCCGGCGACGAGATTCGCCTCGGCGGCTCAACCTGGCGCCTGGAAACGCCCGCCGCGCCTTCTTCACCCGCCGGCCAGCCGGTTTCCCTTCCTCCGGCGCCGCCGCCGGGTCCTGCCACCTCAGCGCCTTCCCCCCTCGAACCGCAGGCAGTCGTCGTCGCCCACCAGGGTCAGGCAGGGCAGTCCGCTTCCCCGGCGGACGCCCCCCAGCCGCGGCCGGCGGGGCCTCCTCCGCCCCCGCCGCCGCCGCCTCCCCCGCCCCA
>CAZKPI010000454.1:234-4710 GCA_964554555.1 uncultured bacterium | reverse complement strand
CCCGGCCCAGGAGGCCGGCGTGGCCCTGGCCCTCCTGCGGAAGTTCGTGGTCATCACGGGAGGCCCCGGCACGGGGAAGACCTCGGTCGTCTTCACCCTCCTGCGCTGTCTTCTGCGGATGGGCCTGGCCCCGCATCGCGTGGCGCTGGCCGCGCCGACCGGCCGGGCCGCCCAGCGGCTGGGCGAATCCCTGCGCTCCCAGCTGGCCACCCTGCCCGCGCCGGATGCGGTCGAGACGGCGATCGGCTTGATGGAGCCCCGCACCCTGCACCGCCTGCTGGGCTACTCGCCCCGGACGATGTCCTTCCGGCACTCGCGGGAGAACCCGCTGGAAGCCGATCTCGTCCTCGTCGACGAGACCTCGATGGTGGATGCCGAGATGATGAGCCGCCTGCTCGAGGCGTGTCCGGACGACGCCCGGCTCGTCCTGATTGGCGACAAGGACCAACTGCCCTCGGTCGAGGCGGGAACCGTCCTGGCCGACCTCGTGCGCGAGGCGGGCGCCCCGGGGTTCCGTCCCTTCCTCGCCGACGCCATCGACGCCGTCATCGGCCGGCCCGTCGCCCCGCGGCTGGCCGCCGCGGACGCCGGCCACGCCCCCATGGCCGATCGCGTGCTGTTCCTGCAGACCTGCCACCGCGCCGTGCGGGAGATCATCGCCCTGGCCCAGGAGGTCAACACCTTCCAGGCCCCCGCCCGCCCGATCGCCGCCCTGACCGACGAGGAAATCCGGCAGGCCCTTCCCCGCTCCCTGTTCCCCGCGGCCAGCCCGTCTGATGATCGGCCCCGGCCCCCTTCCGTCACCGACGGCGGCGGGCAACCCCCGTCCTCCGCATCGCCAGAGGGCCGGCCGCCAGACCAGCGACCATTCCCACCTGCCGCCACGGATGACGGTGCGGCACCCCGGTGTCCCGCACCGCCAGGAGGCCGACCGACACAGGCCCGGCCGGCCCCCATGGCTCCCGCCGCTGACCGGGCGGAACGCCCGGGCCGCGCGCCGCAGGGCGGCCGGCCGTCGCCCGTTCAATGGATCCCCGCCGACTGGGAAACGGCTGAACCGGCCGGCCTGGTCGACGCCTGGCTCCAGGAGTTCCTGCAACTGCCTTCTGAGACCGGAACCGAACCCCGGCCGGGCCCCGACCGCGGCACCCCCGCGGGCCGGGCGGCGGCGCGGCCCTACCCGACGGTCATCGCCGACTGCCTCGCCCAGGATCTTCCGAAGGATAGTCGTTCGACAGCGGCCAGCGGGCGGGCTCTGGCTTCAGGCGCTTCGCCGGGCGATCCTTCCTCGGCCGGCACAAGATCCTGTGCGCCTACCGGGAAGGGGCGTTCGGCGTCGAGGGCATCAACCGCCGGCTGACCAAGGCTTTGGCCGGGCACCTCCCCGTCCGGGGGTGGTCCGGCTTCTTCCCCGGCGCCGTGGTGATGGTGACGCGGAACGAGTACGCCCGCGAGCTTTTCAACGGCGACACCGGTCTCATTCTGCCCGCCCGTGACGGAGGCCTGTTCGGCGTCTTCCCCCGACCCGGCTCCATCCTGCGCGTCCCCGTGGACGAACTGCCCGGGCCCGAACTGGCCTTCGCCGTGACCGTCCACAAGAGCCAGGGCTCGGAGTATGACGAGGTCCTGCTGGTCCTGCCCGCCCCCCAGTCGGAGGCCGCCGCCCGCCTCCTGACCCGCGAGATCGTCTACACCGGCCTGACCCGCGCCAGGCGGAAGGTCACCATCCTGTCCGACGCCCGCACCCTCCTCACCGCCTGCTCCCAGCGGTCATCCAAGGGAGCGCCCTGACCGGGCCCGCTCTTCCGGAACCGGTGGTTTCAGGACCGTGCTTCGGGCGGTGATCCAGGGAAACTGATCCCGGGACCGAGATTCGGGGCCTGATCCCGGGGCCCTGATCCCGGGACCATACAGGCCCATCGTTGGGCAGAACCCCAGGCCCGTGGAATCCATCCCCCGGTTTTTTCCCTTGGTCGCTTCTGGCGGGTCAGGAAAAGAGGGAAAGCGATCCATCGAATCTCGCCAGGAGGTTGCCGTGGACGGGCTGACAGCGACATCGGCCCCCCAAGCCCGAAACCACCATCAACCTGTGGAGCCGCCGAGCGGCGCCACCAGGGTGGCGGCGGGAAAAACCTTCTCGAAGCGGATGGGAACAGGTCATATCGCAAGCGGTGATGGATCATCGACATCCGCTATTGGAACGGAGACCCGGGCGATCTCGAAGACGTCCCCTTTGGACGAACGGCAGAGCCATCCGCGCGGCGAAGAGGTATGATGAACAGACGGGGACCTTGCACACCGTCGTCCGGGTCGTTCCACCCGCGGGAGTCACCAGGCCTTTTGGCGGCTGGAGACGGGGCAAGGCAGACAGAACCTCTGCCCATGTTCCCCGCGGCCGGTTCAGGGGATGGCAGGAGGAAGCACATGCAGATCGGCAATCTCGAGATCATCGGCATCTTGCGGCCCGGCGACACCGTGCAGGTGGTGGCCCCCATCACCGCCCGGACCGTCATCTGCTTCCGTCGTGTTGGCGAGCATGAGATCGTGATGGACAAAGCCGGCCCCGGGGATGCCGGGCCTTTCTTCCGCCTCCGAAAGACGGAAACCAGCGGAGAACTCCTTCTGGAGCCATTTTCCGAGGACGGCCCGGCCGCCGGCGAAGAAGCCAGCCTCCCCGCGGACCTTCGGGAGATCACCCGGCAGTTGACCTTCGCCTACCGCGATACGGACCTCCCGGCGGGACTCGCCGCGCGTTATACCCTCGGCCGGATCCTGACCGTGCGGGGAATCCTCGATGCCAGCATCTTCCCCGGGCGCCCCTACCGCCACATGCGGTTCCTCATCGTTTCCTCCCGCTTCCGGGATATCGGAGCCCTCGGCCTGTCGCGGCGCAACTTCCCCCACCTGGTCCTGCCGCCCGGAAGCTGTCTGATGGTGTTCGACCAGCTGGGACAGCCTCCCGCCCCTTGCCAGATCGCCCTGCTCGACCTGCCTCCCCATCTTCATCAGTGGATGCAAGCCCACCCCGACCACCCGGTCCTGAAAAGATTCCACCTCGATTTGCGCGCGGCGGTCCGGGAGGACTTCGCGAGCCGGCAGACCGAGCCGTTTCCCGCAGAGGTGGCCAACGACGCCGATTGGAACGCCCGGGTCGCCGGCCCCGTGGGACTGCCCGATCAAGGCTGATTCCCCAGGCTTGCCACAACCTGCCCGCACCGGGGCGGATTCCGCGGCCGAAGGGAAGAGAACCCGACCGGCGAGGAATGGCCCGACCCTCCTGGGCGGGGAAGGGGAAGGGCCATGGGACACCGGAGCTTCAGATCACCTTCCCGGACCAGAGGGCGCGCAGGAAATCGCGCCAGGGAACCAGGTCGATCGTGCCCAGGCGGCGACGGTGGGCCTCGGTGGTGACGACGACGGCCCGCCGCGGCGCGTGTTCCTCGACAAAGGCCCGGAGACCGGCCAGTTCGACCTTGTCCACGTTCGCCCCGCTCTTCACCTCCAGGGCAACCTCCCCGTCCCCGAGAATGAAATCCACTTCATGGCCCGTCTTTGTCCGCCAGTAGCTGATCCGGTAATCCCGCTCCCGGTAGGAACGATGGGCCAGCAACTCCATCAGGATGAAATGCTCGAACGCCCGTCCGAACTCGCGCCCCCGCTCCTCGACGATCCGGCGCCGGGTGAGGGCCCCCGCGACCCCGACGTCGAACAGCCAGAATTTCGGGGTCTTGGTCAGCACATCGCGCCCGGCCCGCCGGGCATACGGCTCGATCAGCACGCCCAGCAGGGTGTCGACGAGGATCTGGTAATACTCCTTGACCGTCTTGCCGTCAACTCCCGCATCCCTGGCCACCTTCGCGAAGTTGACCAGATCCCCGTGGGAATAGCCCACCGCGTCGAAGAACCGGGAAAACGCCGGGATGTTCCGGACCAGGCCTTCCTCGAACACCTCCTGGGTCAGGTAATCCTGGGTGTATGCCTTCAGGAACCGGTTGGCCGCCGCCGGTTCCGCCAGGTAGTGGGCGGGAACCATCCCCTGGTTCAGGGCCCTCAGCAGATCCACCTCCCCAACTTCGGGTGACACAAGGGGAAACAACTCGTACCGCCAGGCCCGCCCCCCGAGCATGTTCGCGCGGCCCCGCTTCAGTTTGCGGGCGCTGGAACCACACAGGACGAAGGACAGGCCTTCCTCCTCGATCAGCCGATGGATCTCGTCCAGCACCGCGGGAACCTTCTGCACCTCCTCCACGATGATCGGCCCCGCCCGCTTTTCCTTGGGAAGGGCGAGCACCCGTTCACGAAAGTATTCCGGCCTTTTCAGGCAGGCCAGGAACAGGTCGGTTCCGAGGAAATCGAAAACCGCGCTGTCCGGAAAGGCCCGGCGGAGCAAGGTGGTCTTCCCGGTTTTCCGGGGCCCCCAGAGAAAAGCCGATGTCGCCTTCGGCAACGCAGGCCGCAGGATCCGTTCAACGAGGC
>CAZKPI010000454.1:0-218 GCA_964554555.1 uncultured bacterium | reverse complement strand
GGATGTTCCTCCGGATTTTTCTATCCTATCTGGAGTCTACTCCATTTTTCGCCAAAAGGCCATCTTTCCCCCCTGCGCCAGCAATCACCTCAGCGATCGGGAGCTGGCCTGATGCACAGGGATTTCCGCCGGCATGGCCCCCACCGCCAGGTCAGACCGAAGTGTCCCCGGAAGCCCTTCCTGAGCAACTGGGGAGAATTGCCGACCAGACGCCGGGG
>CAZKPI010000453.1:3023-4711 GCA_964554555.1 uncultured bacterium | reverse complement strand
TATGCGTTGCTAGTCACGTCACGTTGTGGCTACTCCCCATTTGACATCCCCGCCTCCCCGTGCCATAACACCCTGGTCGAGCCCCCTTTGGAGTTGATGGGATTCTGCGGCACCTTCTTGGGACGGTGTCCACGCCACGCTGCGGCTACAGAAGGCTTGCCGGATCGGCCGCCGGCAACCGAGGTCTTTTGCTTTTAACCCTGTCGAGAGCACTATGAGCCAAGTGGCGGAACGGCGAGCCGATCTGCTCGCCCTGGTAGCGGCGGCGATCGCCGCGCACGACGACTGGGTCCACCATTCGAGTCTGGAATCGGTGGCCCCGGAGGTTGACGAGGCCTTTTCGGCCCTCGTCGAAGAGTTTTCCGTGGGGAGCATCCCCGGCGACTGCCGCGTGTTGGCGGCCAAGGTCGAGGCGTTTGGGAGGGAGTGGACCGCCTGGCAGGCCGAGGTGGAACGCACGGGCCGGGCGACCACGACGCCGGCCGAGTCGGTCTGGAGCGCGTGGGAGTCGGTGGTCGGCGCGTACCAGGGGACGAAGCTACCCCCGCGCCGGCCGATCGAGTCGGTCAAGCTGCTCCATGAACAAGGGTGCACGCCCCAGCAGATCTGTCGGATCTACGGCTGGATGGACGCTCACGGCCAGGCCGAGACCTGGAAGGTCGAAGAGGAACTCCAGCAGCCGGGCATGCATACCAAAGACTGGATCGACCCGATTACCCGGCAGCGTCAAGAGGCTGCCCGGAAGGAACAGTCGCTGCGGGACCGGGTTAAGGCGATGCGCGAGCGGAAGCTTCAAAAACTCCAGGAGCCTTGCCCTGAGTCGCTCGAAGAACTGGTCCGGTTAGGTGTTTCGCTCCCGCAGATTGCGCTGATGATGCGCAGGACCCCGGAAGAGGTCCTGGCTGCGTGCGACGCGGCGGGCCTGGCGCGGCCGGCCGACGCCCCCAACCTAGCCGCCCTGCGCTCGGACTACGAGCCGCCTGTGGCCCCCGAGGTGGAACGGGCTTATGCGGCCGAGCAGGCCCACCGGGCTGCGGTGGCCGAAGACGGGGGAGATGAGGCTCCTTTGAACCTGGAGGGCCTCACCCTGGAACAGCGGATCGTCCAGTGTCACCTGGCCGGGTGGGAGGCGAAGGAGATCGCGGCCGAGCTGTCGACGGCCGAGGAGAAAGTGAGCACGCAAAAGGTGACCAGCGTGCTCAAGCGGTACGACAAGGACCCCGAAGCCTTTGCCATGCCGGAGGGGTAGACGCAAGGCTCCCGTGATTCGAGCGGGTCCTTATCTCCAGTCTTATCTGCATCCCATGGCAAAAAAGAAGCCCAGCCCGAAGAAGGCCCCGGCCCCGCGCGGAGCGGGAAAACCCCGCCCCTCGGAGCGCCCCGTGACCCCGGAGAAGCTCGAAGCGATCGCAGATATGTTTTTGGAAGGGGTGCCGATCAGCCGGATTGCCGAGCGGATCGGCGTACGCCGCCAGACGATCCAGTACCACCTGGACGCCTCGATCCGGCCGCTCTGGCAGGAGTCGATGCGTTCGACGCTGGCCGACGACCTAGCCAAGGTCGGCCACCTCGAGCGGATCGCCTGGGACCGCTTTCGCGCCAGCCAGCAGCCGGAGACCCGCCGGCAGATCAAAAAGACGCTGGTTGACGAGGGGGCCGATCCCCAAACAATCGAAAAACTGATCACC
>CAZKPI010000453.1:2716-3005 GCA_964554555.1 uncultured bacterium | reverse complement strand
ACAGGCGAAGTGGCTTGGCTCCAGGTGGTCCAGTGGTGCATCGAGCACCGGGCCCGAGTCCACGGCCACTACGCCCCGACCCGGCACCAAGTGGACCTGGGCGGGGAACTGCGTGTGGCCGGGATGTCGCCCGATCAGGTGGACCAGGAGATGCTCAAGCGGCTTTTGGTAAAAATCGAGGAACGCCGGCGGTATCAGGCGGCGTTGAAGGCGACTCAGAACTGACCCGACCCGCCAGTGGCTGGCGGATGACGATCACGTGTGAAGATGGACCTCCTCTCCAAGATCC
>CAZKPI010000453.1:1462-2620 GCA_964554555.1 uncultured bacterium | reverse complement strand
CGGACAAGCCGGAAGAATTTGACCAGCAACACTCCTTCTGCTACAACCGCGACCCAGTCTCCTTCCTCATTGGAGGGAATGCGGCCGGGACCACCGAAGCGGCGGCCTTCAAGACGGCCCTGTTCGTTCTGCGCCAACAGCCCCCACCGCGCAAGAATACCCCCTTCTGGATCATCTCCGACACCTACGAGCAGTGCATGGGGACCTGCTGGGGCGAAAAACTCCTGGGGCACGCCCATATCCCCGACTGCGAGATCGACTGGGACGGGATCCGCTGGTACGACGTGAAGCGGGGCTATCCGTTCACGGTCCCCCTCAAACCTTGGCCGGGGCGGCCTGGCAAGAACTGGTGTCTGGAGTTCAAGTCGTACAAGCAGGGACGTAGGAGCATGCAGGCCCGTTCGATCGGTGGCTTCTGGTTCTCCGAGCAGTTCCCCTTGTCGATCTTCTTGGAGGTCTTGCGCGGTTGCCGGGAATATCTGTTCCCCGGCGGGCAGTTCGCCGAGTTCACGCCGATCGACCCGGAACTTTGCATCTGGGTCGAAAAAGTCATGGAAAAGCCGCCCAAGGGTTGGCAGTTCTACCGGGCCAACACGGAACGCAACAAAGAGAACCTGGCCGAGGGCTGGTACGAGCAGTTCTACGCCACCGTGCCCGAGGAGATGATGGCCACACGCAAGATCGGCACTCTGGCCACCTCCCACACCCAGATCTACACTTCCTTCAATCCGGCCGTGCACGTCCAAGAAGCGCCGTTTGTTTTTCCGCCCAACGTGACCCACATGCGGGCCGTAGACTGGGGGGCGAGCGAAGAACATCCCCAGACGTGCCTCTGGGGCTACCAGGACGGGATGGGGGACTGGTTCATCTACGACGAATACTGGTCGGCCGACCAGACGAAGATCACGATGGACCACGCGGTCGAGATTCTCGCCCGTTCGCTGATGTGGGGCTGGCCCGAGCCGAGCCACGTGACGGGGAGCAAGGACCCGATTCTCGTGCGGTTCTGGCAATTGGTCCAGGACCGGCTCAAGGAGTTGGCGCCCCAAGGATACAAGTGGCGGGACCGGGACTATTTTGGGTACACCTACGGCGATCCGAGCCGGCCGGGGGAGATGACCAGTTTCACCCGCTATGGGATCCAGATGGCCCCGGCTT
>CAZKPI010000453.1:0-1431 GCA_964554555.1 uncultured bacterium | reverse complement strand
AAGGTCAATCCCTTCTCCGGCAAGCCGCGGATCTGGATTCATCCGCGTTGCACCCACTTGGTCGAGGAATTGCGCCAGTACCGCTGGAAGCAGGGACGCTCGGCGGAGACCGGATCGGTCTTGAATCCCGAGGTGGCCAAACCGGTCCCCTTGAAACGGAAGGACGATTTGGTGGATACTCTACGCTATCTGGTATTCAGCCCTACGCGGAGTAAGGGCGAACCGCCGGCCTCGGTAGATCAGCGACAGGCGCAAGAAGTGCGGCGATCGATCCAGTTGGCTCGAGGGATAGGCCGGCGCGGGTTGTCGAGCTGACCTGGCAGAGAGGGCCTGGGGAGAAAGAAGCTGGGCCCTCATGTGGAGATCGATCGTGGCTGTCGATGAATTGCGTGAGGGCCTCGTACGCCAATTGCTCAAGGAACGTTCCCGGCAACAGGGCGCCTGCAAGTTGAGTCTTCGAGAGATCGCCCGGCGGGCTGGCGTGGCGCGGGGGACGGTTCAGCGGATTTTGGAGGTTTTGGAGGGACGCGTCGTCCAAAAGCTTAAGGACGATGAGGAGCGGGAGGACGAGACCAAGCTCCCCTTCACCCCGGTGGCCGACTACGTCTGCCCGGACTGCTCGGCCGCAGCGGGGCGCACCGTCTGGTCGGGGACAGTCCCCTGCCTGGCCTGCCAAGCGCGAGCCGCCCGGGCGCTACGGACGTTGATGCCGTGGAAGGGGCGATGGAAGAAGTGTCGGGGTTAAGTGACCCATTCCGTCGTCCTGAAAGGTGGCCATTTACGGCCGGCGTCCCGGTCGAACTTGCTAGAATGGGCGGGCATGGACTGGTACAGCCCCCTGTTCAGACAAGCCTCGAAGGCGATTCTCGACGCGGCCAAGGCAGAGTTCGACCGGACGATGGTCGGCCAGCTCGTCGCCGAGGTGCAGCGGGAGACGTCGCGCGCCTATCGCTCGCCCGAGCGCCTCGGGCAGGCCCTGCGCCGCTACAGCCGTTACGGCGTCAAGGACGCCCTGCGCGACTTGCGAGGCACCCAGTTCGGGCAGTTCGCCCGCGAAATCCAGCGTTATTCACGTCAGGACTCGGAACTCAAGCAACTCCTCAAGGGTTTCTTGACGGAGCTAGGCCCGGCCGGCAAGCTGATCCAGGCCCTCGCCGGGAGCGAAGCCCGCGGCGAGCTCGATCGGCTGGTGAAGATCATGGAGGCCTTTGGGTTCGAAGTCTTGCCGCGCCGTGACGAGTGGAAACGGGGGACGGCGGCAACGGAACGCGGGCTCGAAGCGGCGCAAGAGTTATTGGAAGCCATGGGGGCCAAGGTCGTTTGGCCCGGCGACGAGCCGGAACGGCGCGGTACGCGGCTCCCCTTTGGGATCCCCCTCTACGACGATCAGGGCCGGCCGCGTCAAGAAATCCCCTTGCCGATGGCCGACGG
>CAZKPI010000452.1:0-4712 GCA_964554555.1 uncultured bacterium | reverse complement strand
CTCGCCCAGGTCCTGGGCGGAAAGGTTCCCGCCGGTGACCAGCAGGAGGGCCAGCAGGAGAGACAACCAGGCACGGCGGAGGGGGATGTTCATGGGTTTGCTCCTGTGCATCCGAATTTTCCCCATCTTACCCAGCGGAAGGCAAAGGTTACGGGGAAAATCCGCGCGGAATATCCCCAAGGCACGGTCGAAACGCCGGGGGTGGGCCGCCAGCGCTGGGCTGGCCCGGATGAGCGGAAGGCGGGAGGGAGACCCCGTGGTCAGCGGCGGCCGAAGAAGCGGTTGTGCTTTACCTTCAGCCAGGCGAGCCAGCCCTGCTGTTCGTAGGCGCGGCGTTCCATGGCGTCGAGGATCTCCTGGACCTGACGGTGCTCCTCCCGGGAGCGGGGTTTGAGGGCCAGCACGCGCTCGAAGGCGGGGGGGCCGATCTCCTCGATCTTGGCCTGGATGCGGGGGAGGTCGGCCACGTGGAGGGGGTTGAGATGCTCGAACCAGAGGGGGATGCAGTCGAGGTCCTTCATCTCGAGCAGGGCTTTCCAGGCGTTGGCGTGAACCTCGGGAACCCGGTCGTTGAGCAGGGTCTCGACCAGCCGCAGGTGGTCCTCGATCCGGACGTGCCGCAGGACGAAGGCGGCGGAGGCCCGCATCCAGTGGCTGGGGTGGGCGGCCATCTCGCGCAGGGTGGCGGCCAGCCGGGCGCGGTCGTGGGTGTCCCAGAGGGCCTTGAGGACATTGGCGCGGACGCGGTTGTCCTCGTCCTCCAGGAGGGGGGCCAGCATGCGGGTGGTCGTGGGGAGTTTGAGGCGTTCGACCGCCTCGACGGCATTGGCCCGGACGCGGGGGTCGCGGTCGCCGAGGGCGGCGGCGATGACTTCGGAGACCGGGTCGCCGGCCCGCCCCAGGCGGGCGATGGCCGACAGGATGGAGGCCTTCAGGTGGGCCGGGGCCTCCGGCCGGTAATGGTCGAGGAGCACCGGCAGGTTGGCGGGGTCGCCGAGGCGGCCGAGGGTGTCGGCGGCCAGGGTGCGGAGGTCCTCGTTGGGGTGCCGCAGGAGGGGGATGATGAGTTTGCCGGCCGAGGCGTCCTCGAGGGCGCCGAGCGAGGTCAGGGTGTTGTAGAGGACGTCCTCGTCACCCGAGGTCAGCCGGGTGGCCAGTTCGTCGATGGTCTGCGGGGTCTGGGGGTGGTCGGGCAGGACGCGCCAGATGCGGATGCCTTCCCGTTCGATGACCCGTACCCAGGAGGCGCTGTTATACTGGGTATAGGCGAAGAACTCGCGTTCGGCCTTCTGCAGGGCGGTTTCGCGGTCGGGGGCCTCGATCGTGTATTCGATCTTGAAGCGCTTCTGCAGGTGCGCCGATTCCGAGTAGGGAACGATGACCTTGTAGGTCTGGAGGGGTTTGGCGGGTGGCATGCTGGAAGATCCGTGATCCATGCTACCAGATTCCCTTCCGGACGACAATACATCGGAGTTGACACGCCTTCCGAAGTCTGGTATGGTACATTCGGATCTTTGCAAGCGTCTGACGGTCGGTCCGGAAGTGGTTTCGGCTCAAACCAGTGCCGGGTGGCCGGCGGACAGGAGCCTCGATCCTAGTGCCGTGAGGTTCGCGGACAAATCATCTGCCGGGAGTACCCAAGGAAGTTTCTCATGGAAGACAAGACCATCACCTGTCGTAATTGTGGCAAGCCCTTCACGTTCACCGTTTCTGAACAGCAGTTCTACAAGGAAAAAGGGTTCGAGCACGAGCCGGTCCGCTGCAAAGGCTGTCGGGATCAGCGCAAGACCGGTCGCTCCGGCGGCGGCAGCGGTCCCCGGCAGATGCACACCGTGACCTGTTCCGAATGCGGGCAGGAAACCCAGGTTCCCTTCAAGCCCACGACCGGCAAACCTGTGTTCTGCCGGGACTGCTTCAACAAGAACAAGGACCACTGAGCCGAGCGGTCTACCAGACAGACCAACCAAGGCGCCCGGGGAAACCCGGGCGTTTTTTTCATGGTCCGTTCTGCGTGGTCCGTTCTGCGGCTGACGGCCGCGAAGCGGATCTGCCGCGAGGGGAACGCATCAGCGTTTCCCTCGCCCGAAGAGAGGGTCCAGGGCCATCGGCCCTGGTCGGGAGGCAGGGGCCAAGCCCCTTCGGCCAGCCGGCAGGCGGATGTTGTTCCTGCTTCGATTCGCGCGCGGGCCATGGCCCGCCACGGGGCGGCCGGCCGCCGTCCGGTTCGCCGGGAAGGCGGCGGCGGTCCGCCTGGTCAGAGGCTGGCGGGGGACTCCCCCAGGTTCCGGGTGATGACAGGTTTTCTTCGGTTGTACAAGACCATGCCGAAGAGGGCGGCCCAGCCGGACAGGGCGGCGGCCAGGCCCCAGGCGAAGAAACCGGGCCGGTAGCGGAGGACCACCTGCCTGGCCTGGGGCGGCAGGGGGATGGCCAGTCCGAAACCCCGCCGTTCTAGCGGGGTGACCGGGGCGCCGTCCACCTCCGCCCGCCAGTCGCGGTAGGGGGTGATCGGCACGAACAGCACGGGGGCGGCGGCCCCGCCGGGCGAGGGAAGGTCCACCCGGATCTCGTTCCCCTGCCAGGTGAGAGCTTCGGCGGGCAGGGGCACTTCCGGGACCGGGACCTCGCCCCCGTCGAGGCGGGCGAGGGTGCCGGGGGTGGTGAGCACCGCGGGAGGGGCCGTTCCCGCCCGATACAGCCTGACCGTCGGCTTGTGCTCGCCGAGGGAGTAGTCCGACAGAAGGGTCCAGGAGGCGGGGGCCTGGAAGAGGTGGTCGGCGCCGCCCACCAGACCGATGCCGGCCCAGGTCAGCATGCCCTCAAAGGTGTCGGAGGCCACTGACCGGATCACCCGGAACGACCAATCGGTGAGGGCCGGGTGGTAGAAGGGCGGGTTGTAATCGTCGAACTGCCACCAGCCCAGGCGGGCGGGGGTGTTGGCCCGGGAGGGGGCACTGCCCGCCGCATGCACGTCCATCCACTTCAGGCGCGAGGTGGTGGCAGGGACTCGCGACCAGAACGCTTCGGCGGAGGGGACGACAGCGGCCTGCGGGGCGGCCCTGAACCCGCGCCGGGCGAGGTCCCCCCCGTGCAGGACCAGCAGGGCGACGGCCAGGACCAGGGCCGCCGCCGGCCGGGGGGCGGGGCGCGCGAACCGCCCGGCCAGAAGGAAGGCGAAGGCGGCCCCGAAGAGGTAGGTCTCCCAGTCGTGGGTGAACAGGGCGAACCAGAAGGGGTCGGCCTGGTCGTGGAGGGCCAGCCAGGAGGCCCGGAAGTGGGCGAGGCCGAACAGGACGAAGACGAGGCCGATGATCTGGAAGGGGCGGGGCCCCGGAATGGCGGGAGGCGGAGCGGCGTCCGGATCGTCGCCGGTTTCCCCAGGGGTCTCGGGGGTCTGCGGCGGGGGGCGATCGGGCGGAGGAGGATCATCCTGGCGCCCGGCCCGGGTTCGTTTGCCGCGGGGGGAAACTCTGCCTGCCTCTTCAACCGGAAGCGGTGCGGAGGGCCGGCACCAGAGGGTCCCCAAGGCCCAGGGGAACAGCAGGAGGATCCCCCAGGTCGCCATCTGAAAGAAGCTGGCCGGGTGGTGCATGTGGCGGAAAGCGGCCGGGAACACCCCGCCCAGCCAGGGCAGGCCCATCGCCAGGAAGGCGCCGCACCCGCCGAACCAGAGGGCCAGCCGCCGCACCCCCGCCGGGGCGGACCGCCAACCCACGGCCGTCAGCAGGAGCGGGAGCAGGCCGACGTAGCAGAACCCGGCCCACGAGAAGTTCTCATACCCGGTCACCTTCAGGATGCGGCCGCCCCGGGTGACGAACGCCAGGTCTTCGTACAGCCCGGGAAACACGAGGTGGGCCAGGTTCCTGAACCCGAACCCGGTGACCGGCGGCGGTCCCTCGATGCCGTGGGGGAGGACCTCGGCCGACAGACTGAGGTAGCCCAGCCAGATTGGCGCGGTCAACAGGGGGACCAGCAGGAGGCCCCGGACGAACCGGGGCCGGCCGCCGGCCGGCAGGAGCCCCCAGGCGGCCGGGACCAGGGCGGTCATCATCACCCACAGGTAGGCGTGGCCGGTCAGGATGGCCAGGGCGATGGCCGCCAGGCAGAGCACCGGCGAACCTGTGCGGGCCGCCCACAGGATCCATGGCACCCAGGCGGTTCCCGCCGTCAGGGGCATCCATTCGAGGATCACCAGGGAGTGGGTGGAGGCCGTGGCGGTGAGGGCGCCCGCCAGCGCGGCCGGCCAGGCCGAACCCAGGGCGAGGAGCAGGGCCAGCCAGCCCAGCGCCCCCCACCAGAGGTGGGCGATCTGGAACCCGAGGAACCCGGTGCGGGGCTCGAACCGGGCGGCGAGCCAGGTGGGGGGGTAGTCACAGCCGGTCTGGGGATCGGCCATGAATGGGGTTCCTGCCCCGCGTCGCGGGTGGATGAACGGGAGGCGGCCCCCGGCCAGGCATTCGCCCAGGAAAGCGAGATTGGGAATCTGCATCCGGGCGATGTCGCGGGGGAGGGACTCTTCTTCGGTCCGCCACAGGCTGGAAGAGGCGGCCAGGCTCCAGGCGAGGAGACACAGCGCCAAGCCGGCGATGGTCCACGGGCCGGTCGGGGGCCGGCCCCCCGGCCCCGCGGGGGCCGTCGGCTCCCCGTCGCCCGCCGTGGCGGGAAGGGGGTGTGGCCGGTCTCCGGCCGGTCGGGCGCCGGGGGCGGGGTCA
>CAZKPI010000451.1:0-4726 GCA_964554555.1 uncultured bacterium | reverse complement strand
GGCCACGGCGCCGAGGCGGAGGCCGCCGAAGAGGTGGGAGACCCAGCATTCCCCCCGCTGGGAGGCGCGTCCGGCCCGGAGGCGGAGCCGGATGAACACAGGGTGCAGGGCGAAGAACAGGCCGAGTGCCAGGGCCGCCAGGGTTCCCCAGACCAGGGTGAATTTCAGGCCGGCCCAGAGAGCCCCCGCCGCCCAGCCGAGGCCTCCGCCCAGCCAGCTCAACCAGTCCATGGCGTTCCCCGGGGGGTCATGGGGCCACCATGGCCAGGCTGGCGGGCTCGACGGTGATCTGCAGGTCGGAAGCGGGCGGCAGGACTTCGCCGTCGAGCTGGAAGCGCACCGGGCGCGGCGGCACCAGGCGGAACCGTCGCCCGCGCAGACGCCAGGCCACGTCGGAACCGACGCCCCGCCGGGTCCAGGCCCCCCACAGGCCCTTCAGCAGGAACGGGACGGTCATTTTCCGGAACAGGACCAGGTCGAGCTGGCCGTCGTCCGCGCGGGCGTCGGCGGCGAAGAACAGGCCCCCCCCGTAGCGCCGGAGATTGGCGACCAGGGCGAACGACCCTTCGACGGCCGGCCCGCCGTCGACCTCGACCCGCAGGGTCGGGAAGTCGTAGCGCGGGTAGCGGCAGAGCGAGGCGAGGTGGTAGGCATACTGGCCGAGCCACTTCTTGGGCAGGGCGGGGACCGAGGCGGCCACGTGGGCGTCGAACTCACAGCCCGCCACCATGAAGAACCGGCGGCCATTACAGCGCCCGGTGTCGAACCGGCGCACGGCCCCGGTCAGCAGGGTCTTGGCGGCCTCCCGGAGCTGGAGGGGGATGCCCAGTTCCCGGGCGATGACGTTGGCGGTGCCGGCCGGCAGAAGGCCGATCACGCCCTGGGGGGGCAGGCCGTTGAGCACCTCGAAAAAGGTGCCGTCGCCCCCGCAGGCGGTGACCAGGGTGTCGGGGTCGGTGCCGAGGTCGGCGGCCAGACGGGTCGCCTCGCCGGGCCCGGCGGTCCAGACCAGGCGGGTATCTACCGCGCGGGCCAGCAGGGCGGCGGCGTCCTCGACGGCCGGTCGGGTCACCGCGCGGGAGTTGGGGTTGACCAGCAGGATGATCCTACGCAGGGGCATCGCAGGCGACCGTCGCGGGATGTTCGAGGGAGCCGGTGAGCCGGCGGAAGGCCGGGCGAGGGTCGTGGCTGAAGACGACCAGGGCATTCTGGCCGAGGGCCTTGGCCAGCAGGCTGCGGCGGGCGGCCAGCGTCTCGAGGGGATACTGGTCGTAGGAGGTCTTCCACGACAGTTCGAGATGGAACGGGGTCGGGCAGATGTCGCCGGGAAAGTACAGGGTGGCCTCGCCGTCGGAGACCCGCACCATCTGGTGGTGCCGCGTGTGGCCGCCGGTGACCTGCAGGGTTATCCCCGGCAGGGGCCGCTGGTTCCCGCGAAGCCGGAGGAGGCGGCCCGACTCGAGGAGGGGCAGGAAATCAGCGAACCGGTAGGCGTTCGCCTCGCCGTCGGGGGGGGCGCAGGCATCCTCCCATTCCCCTTCCTGGACCAGGAAGGCGGCGCGGGGAAAGGCGGGGAGGACCTCCTGCCGGTCGTCGGAGAAGACGGTGGCGCCGCCCGCATGGTCGGCATGGAGGTGGGTGAAGATGACGTGGGTGACATCGGCGGGGGTCAGGCCGAGAGGGGCCAGACGGTCGGCCCAGGGGCGGGGGTGGCTGGCCCCGCGGACTTCCCGCTGGCGGTCGGTGAGCCGGATTCCCAGGCCGGTGTCGATCAGGGCGAGGAAGCCGGGGCCCTTGACGAGGAGCTGATTGACCCCGAGGGTGACACGGTTGTGGTCGTCGGGGGGGAGTTTCTGTGCCCAGGCGGACCGGGGAATGATGCCGAACACCGAGCCCCCGTCCCATTTGAGGTGGTCTCCGGACAGGAGGTAGGCGTCGTAGGAGCCGATACGGGCATGGGCGATCTTGGTCATGGCAAAGGAGGCGCCGACGGTTCCGGCGGCGGTCACGGCGATTATGCCACAAATCGGGACCGCTGGCCACCACGCCGCCGCCCCCGGCCCCGCGGCGGATCCCCGGCCTGGCCGGCGGGGACGGGCTGGGGTTGGCAGGGGGGCCGGGGGAGGCTACAATGGCCGCCGGAGGAATCTGCGCATGGAACGTCGTTTTCTTGGCCGGACGGGCATTCCTGTCACCCCGCTCGGGGTGGGCACCCTGACCATGAGCCCCCTGCAGAGGGGACTGCCGGTTGAGGAGGGGAGCCGGATCATCCTGGCCGCCCTGGAGGGCGGGGTCGGATTCATCGACACCGCCCAATCCTACGGCTCCTATCCGCAGGTGGCCCGCGCCCTGGCGGAATGGCGGGGCCCGCGGCCCACCCTCGCCTCGAAGTCGGCGGCGCGCACCGGGCCCGAGATGGCCCGGGCGGTTGACGAAGCGCTGACCGCACTCGGAGTCGGGACCATCGATGTCTTCTGCCTGCATGCGGTCAAGGACCCCGAAGACCTGCGCCAGCGGGAAGGGGCGGTCGAAGCCCTGCTGGCCGCCCGGGCGGCGGGGAAGATCCGCGCCGTGGGGGCCAGTTCGCACTGGTTGGGGGCGTTGCGGGTGCTGGTCGACGACCGGCGGTTCGGGGTTCTGCACCCGATGGTCAACCGGCGGGGGTTCGGGATCATCGACGGCACGCTCGAGGACATGCTCGCCCTGCTGGCCCGGGGCCGGGCCGCCGGGCAGGGGGTGTATGCCATGAAGCCGCTGGGGGGGGGACACCTGCGCGGCGAGGCGGCCGCTGCCCTGCGCTGGGTGCTCGACCAGCCGGCCGTTGACTGTGCCGCGGTGGGGATGACCAGCCTTGACGAGGTGGCCATGAACCTGGCCGGGGCGCGGGGCGAGCCGGTGGATGCGGCGTTGGCGGCGCGGGTGGCGGGCCAGCCCCGCCGGCTGTTCATCAACGGGGTGATCTGCCGCCGGTGCGGCCGGTGCGTGGAGGACTGCCCGCAGAAGGCCCTGACCCAGGCGGCAGGGGAGCCGCCCCGGGTGGAAACCGGCCGCTGTGTGCTGTGCGGCTACTGCGCGCCGCGGTGCCCCGCCTTCGCCATCCGGGTCATCTGAAGGTCCGGGGCGCGGTCAGTTCCCGGCCGATTCCTCCTCGAGGCGGAAGGAGACATTGAGGGGGCCGATGGCGTAGGTGTCCTCTTTGACCACCGCGATCACGGTCAGCTTGCGGCCCAGCGAGCGGACCTGGTTGACCATGTCGTAGAAGGACAGCATCGATTCCGAGGAGAGGTCGCCGAACCTCCCGGTGAGCGGATTGCCGATCATGCCGAGACGCACGACCTCGTGGTTGATCTCGTCCATGAAATCGCGCAGGAGGCGGGCGATCTGGGGCCGGTCAAGGGTGCCGTCGATCTCGATGCTGGCGATCTCCTGGCCGGCCCTGAAGATGAGTTCGTTGGGCCGGACCAGGAAGCGGACCTCGCCGAGGGGTTCGCCGATACTGATGTTCTGCGCCGCCACCGCCCCCACCACCATGTCGCCGCTGGCGCTGGCGATGAGCTCGGCCATCTTCGCCAGCTGGGGGCGGTTCTCCGTGAAGAAGACCCCCTCGTCCTTGACCCGCAGGCCGCGCTCGCGGGCCCGCGAGGCGAGGTCGTCGATGTAGCGGTGCAGGTCCTCGAGGATGGCGGCGGCGGTCTGGCCGGCGGGGACGACGATGGCCGACAGCGGCTCGTCCTTGCGGAAGACGACCAGTTCCTGCTGTTTGACCCGCACCTGGTCACGCAGATCGCGGATGTCCTTCTGCAGACGCTCCCGCTCCTTGCTGAGCGTCTCCACGTCGCGGGTGAGCTGCTGCACCGAGAACAGGGCGATGCGCACGTCCTCGCTCAGGATGGCGGCGACGGTCAGGGTCAGCAGGGTGATCAGCATGCCCGTGGAGATGGCGACCAGCAGTGCCGTCATCCGCGGCCGGAGGCCGAACAGGGTGAGGCGGCGTTTGCCGACCCAGGTGCCCAGCGCGTCGCCCAGGTAGGCGATGACGGCGCTGACGACCAGCAGGACGAGGAGATGGGTCATGGCAAAGCGCGCCGCCGGCCGGCGGCCGTTCCCCGGCCGGGGAACGGAGGCGGGCAGACCCCCGGACCGGAGCGGGTCACAGGACGTCCTTTTCGATCTGGTCGAGCTGGAAGCGGTCGCCCAGGTAGAACTTGCGGGCGGTCTCGTCGTGGGCGACGAACTCGGCGGTGCCCGAGACCAGGATCCGGCCAAGGTTCATGATGTAGGCGCGGTCAACGATGGCGAGGGTCTCGCGCACGTTGTGGTCGGTGATCAGCAGGCCAAGGCCCTTGCGCTGTAACTGCAGGATGATCGACTGGATGTCCTGCACGGCGATCGGGTCGACCCCGGCGAACGGCTCGTCGAGCAGGATGAAGCTGGGCTCGGCGGCCAGGGCCCGGGCGATCTCGACCCGGCGCCGCTCGCCGCCTGACAGGCTATATCCCATGCTGTGCCGGATGCGGGCGATGTCGAGGTCCTCGAGCAGTTTCTCGAGGCGCTCCTTCTGCTCCTGCGGGGAGATGGGCAGGTTCTCGAGGATCAGCTCGATGTTCTGCTGGACGGTCAGCTTGCGGAAGACCGAGGCTTCCTGGGGCAGGTAGCCGATGCCCATCCGGGCGCGCTGATACATGGAGCGCTGGGCGATGTCGCGATGGTTGAACCAGATGGTGCC
>CAZKPI010000450.1:4521-4729 GCA_964554555.1 uncultured bacterium | reverse complement strand
GTCGGTGAGCGTGACCAGCCGTTTTCCGCCATCCAGCCAGACCACTGCCACGACCGGGCCCGCCTGGGAAATCGTACCCACCCGCGGCAGACCTTCGCCGGCCGCCCCGACCGCCAGGAGGCGCGTGCCCCCGCCGCGCAGGCCCACGGCCAGCCGGGACCCATCCGGGGAGAAGGCGAGCGAGCAGACGCAGTCCCCATCCTCCTGC
>CAZKPI010000450.1:0-4491 GCA_964554555.1 uncultured bacterium | reverse complement strand
GGGGCGGCACAGACCGACCGAGCCGTCCGCGGCCCCGGCGGCCAGCAGGCCGCCGCACGGGGAGAAGGCCAGCCCGTTGACGCCGGACGAAAAGGCCAACGGGGTCCAGAGTTCGCGACCAGAGGCGGCCTCCCAGATCTTGACCAGACCGTCGCGGCCGCCGGTGGCCACCAGTTCACCGTTTGGAGCCCAGGCAAATGCGGTGATGGTCTCGGCGTGCCCGCCCAGGGTTTCTTCAAAAAAGGCGATGCCCAGCTCGGCCAGCCGCTTTGACGCCCCGGCTTCCCCCGCGTGGCTGACCAGCGTGTCCCGGCAGAAACCGATCTCCCACGGGTCGGTTCCGGCCTGCTCCACCAGGCGGGCGCGGGCCGGGCCGTCGGTCAGCTTCGCGTACAGGGGCTCCGCCCCGACTGGGCCGTTCCAGGCATCCCGCTTCATCGCTCCCTCCTGAATTCCACCCATCATGGATGCCGGAACTCCGGCCGGGTGATCCATGGAAAACCGGCTGAGCCGCTCAGCGCCGCAGGATCACACCCGACCGGGGGAGCCGGGGCCGGGGCCGCCAGGGCAGGCGGGTGCCGGCGTGGTCTCCATCCGCGGCCATTCGCGTTCATCCGCGGCCGTTCCTGGCCCGTCCCCTGCCGTCGGGGGAAGGCCGGCCAACCGCCCCGGGACGGCCAGCAGGCCGGGCATGCCCCACCCGCCGGACATCGGAAGACAACAGCAAATCCCGCTCCGGGCCTGGTTCAGCGGCCGCCAGGGGCCCCGCCGGCCCGGATCGGCGGGGCGTCGATCAGGGCGTGGAGGGCGGCCTTCCGGTCGGCCGGCACGGCACCCCCGTCGGCCAGGCGGTCCAGCAAACGGTGGGCGGCGGGCCGCAAAGCGGCCATGGCCGTGGGGGACAACAGGCCGGGATCGAACTCGATGCCCCGACTGCGGCGGAACCCCCCCAAGGTCAGCAGGGCGAACCCGCCGACCGCCACGATAAGCAGGCAGAGGGCCATGGTTCCCTGCCCGAGACAGCCGCCGCGCGAGGCGGACAGCCCGAGCCCGAGGCCGATCACCACGCCGAGGACAGGCACCAGGAGGAGGGCTGTACCGGCCTTCCGCCCGGCGAGGGACACCTGGGCGGCCTCTTCCTGGCAACGGAGCAGAAGACCCAGAGACAACTGGCGCCCCGCCCTTCCCGCCCCTTCGATGACCGGCAGATCGGCGAGATTGGCCGCCGGCGCCCGGCTGATGGCCGCCAGGGACAGGTCGAGGTCGGGGAAGAGCCGCCGCAGGTCTGCCCCGCCGGTCAGCGGCACGAGGGGCAGGCGGTAGGGATCGGGATAGGGCGGATGGTAGACGCCACTGCCGAGAAACCGGATGAGGGTCGGGGAAACCGGCCATTTGAGGTCGAGGGCATCCAGGTCGCGTTCGGCAAGGCCGATCCTCTGCAGGAAGCGGACATATTCCTCGCTGGGCACCGGTGAATCGCCGGGTGCCAGGGCCAGGAAATCGCTGGCCGGGAACGGCAGGTTTTTCGCCCCCAGGGCGGCCAACAGCTGGAAATAGGAGTGGAAATGGAGCTTGTGGCTCCACAGGAGGTTCCGCAGTGACTGGATCTGGATGGGCCGCACGAGCAGAGGTTCGTCGCCGTAACTCAGGTTCAGAGCCGGCCAATAGGCGGTCTGCACGACGGCCAGAGCGACGAGCATCCCGGCCAGGAGGCCGGCCGCCCACCCCAGCGAAGCCCCCTTCCCCTCCGACATCCCTGACGGCATGGTCATTCCTCCTTGCCTGCCTTCTGCAGGACCTCGTCGGCCGACCCCGCCGCCCGGGCCTGGGCTGGGGAAAGGGAAAGACCCGCCAGGACCACAAGGGAAAGGGACAAAACGCCGGTTTGCCTGCACGACATGAAGAGCCCCCTCAATCGATCTTCCCCAAAATACCACAACCTCCCCCCCCCCTGCGGCCCGGTGCCTGTCATCGGCGCGGGTTTGCCCCGAAACCGCCCCCGGGCGGGCCGCGCCGCGGGGTTTCGGCGCGGCCATCCGCGGCGGCTCCGGGAAGCCCCGGCCGGCCTCCCCCCGGTCGGAACCCTCTCCGGCGACGTCGGGCCTGGGCGGGCGACGTCGTGCGACGGCCGCGCGCCGGGCGGGCACCGCCGGAAGACGCCGTCCGCCGGCCCCGGTTTCCGCTCTGAGAGCGGATTTCGAGGCTGGCATGGCCCATGCTAGATAAGGCCGGGAAGAGGTGAACGAGCATGTTTCCGATTCGCGACGACCAACAACCGACCCGCACCCCGGTGGTGACCTGGGCCCTGCTGGCGCTGAACGCGGCGGTCTTCGCGTTCCAGCTCGGCATGCCCGAATGGGTGCTGGAGCGGTTCTACCTGCTGTACGGCATCGTGCCGGCCCGCGTCACCAACCCCCAGTGGGCCTGGTACAACGGGTTTCCCAGCGGCGGGTGGCTGACCTTCCTGACCAGCATGTTCATCCACGGCGGCTGGCTGCACCTGCTGGCCAACCTCTGGACGCTCTGGCTGTTCGGCGACGACGTCGAGGACCGCCTGGGCCACTTCCTCGCCCTCTACCTCGGAGCCGGGCTGGCCGCCGGTGCGGCGCAGGTCCTGCTGTTCCCCGACATGACGATCCCGACCATCGGGGCTTCCGGCGCGGTGGCGGGCGTGATGGGCGCCTTTCTCCTGCTGTTCCCCCTCGCCCGCATCGACCTGCTCGTCCCCATCTTCTTCTTCATCGATGTCTGGCGGGTGCCGGCCCTGTTCTACCTGCCGTTCTGGTTCCTCGGCGAAGTGCTGTCGGGAACCCTGGCGCTGGCGGTGCCCACCTTCTCGAACGTCGCGTTCTGGGCGCACGTGGGCGGCTTCCTGACCGGCCTGGCCCTGGTCAGTCACCTGCGCCCCGAACCGTCGGGCCGCCGCCTCCGCCCCCTGGAGGGTATCCATGGTCCAGGTTTCATCATCCTGCCAGGCCGGTGAGATCGACCTCACCCTGTGGCGGGGACACATGACGTATCTGCCTGATGGTTGGACCATGTGGTCATGTGTCCCTGAAATTCCCTGAAATTCCCTGAAATTCATCGATCCTGCACAGGAGGTTTTCCATGGGACGCATCATCGGTATCGACCTCGGCACTTCCAACTCGGCGGCCGCCATCATCGAGGGCGGCAAGCCCACCGTCATCCCCAGTGCGGAAGGGGTGTCGCTGGGGGGAAAGGCGTTTCCCAGCGTCGCTTTTACCAAGGACGGTCAGCGCCTGATCGGCGAGCCCGCGCGCCGCCAGGCCGCCACCAACCCCGACCGCACCGTCCTGGCCATCAAGCGGAAGATGGGCACCACCCACAAGGTGACCATCGACGGCAAGCAGTACACCCCCCAGGAGATCTCGGCCATGATCCTGGCCAAGATCAAACGCGATGCCGAAGCCTTCCTCAACGACAAGGTGGACGGCGCCGTCATCACCGTTCCGGCCTATTTCGATGACGCCCAGCGCCAGGCCACCAAGGACGCCGGCGCCATTGCCGGCCTCGAGGTCAAGCGCATCATCAACGAACCCACCGCCGCCGCCCTCGCCTACGGGCTCGACAAGCAGGGCGACCGCAAGATCCTGGTCTTCGACCTCGGCGGCGGCACCCTCGACGTCACCATCCTCGAGCTGGGGAACGGCGTCTTCGAGGTGCTGTCGACCAACGGCGACACCCAGCTGGGCGGCACCGACATGGACAAAGCCCTCCTCGATTTCGTGATCGCCGACTTCAAGGCCAAGGAAGGGATCGACCTGTCGCGCGACTCGATGGCCATGATGCGCCTGCGGGAAGCCGTCGAGAAGGCCAAGATCGAACTGTCGACCACCACCTCGACCGACCTCAACCTGCCGTTCATCTCCGCCACCCACGACGGACCCCGGCACCTCGTGATGCCCCTGACCCGCGCCCGCCTCGAGGAGATCGTCGATCCGCTGATCCGGCGGTGCCGCACCCCCGTCGACAACGCCCTGCGCGATGCCGGCCTGCAGGCCTCACAGATCGACCACATCATCATGGTCGGGGGCCCCACCCGCATGCCCATCGTCCAGAAGCTCCTGCGCGACCTGTTCGGCAAGGATCCCGAGCGCGGCGTCGATCCGATGGAGTGCGTCGCCATGGGCGCCGCCATCCAGGCCGGCATCCTGGGCGGGGAGGTGAAGAACGTTCTGCTCCTCGACGTCACGCCCCTGTCGCTCGGCATCGAAACCCTGGGCGGCGTCATGACCACCCTCATCCCGCGCAACACCACCATTCCCACCCGCAAGAGCCAGGTCTTCTCGACCGCCGCCGACAACCAGCCCGCCGTCTCAGTGCACGTCCTGCAGGGCGAACGGCCCATGGCCCGCGACAACAAGACGCTCGGCCGGTTCGACCTGGTCGGCATCCCCCCCGCCCCCCGCGGCATGCCCCAGATCGAGGTGGCGTTCGACCTCCACGCCCACGGCACCGTCAAAGTCTCG
>CAZKPI010000449.1:0-4732 GCA_964554555.1 uncultured bacterium | reverse complement strand
GGGCCGCCATGGCCCGGGGTCCCACGGGGTGGTCGGTGATCCACCGGTGCCCGTCGGTCCCTGCCAGGAACAGGCCGGCCACCCCCTGGTGGGCAACCTCGCGCACCCGCCGCCGCAGGGCTTCCCGCCACGGCTCGAGGTGGAACCGGGCCACCACGGTCCCCGGCCGCCAGCCGCCCGCCGCCACGTTCTTCGGCGGGGCCCCCGCCGCCAGGGGGCCGTCGGCGGGCCGCGACACGCGCAGATACAGATCCTTCTCCGGCAGACCCGCCAGGTAGGTCCGGCCCGCCTCGGGTCGCGACACATCGATCCAGGCCAGGGGCAGGGCCCCGCGCCCGGCCGCCTCCCGGATGGCCGCCCGCCCCCAGCCGTCGGGGTCGATGACCAGCACTTCGCCGGGCCCGAACCGTTCCGGCCGCCCCGGCTCCGGCAGGAACTGCCACCCCATGGCCGCCCCGCCGCCCATGACAAACATCAGCAATAAGTACAACTGGTACTTTAGTCTATTTCTACGCCGATCCCCGGCGGCCCGCTCCTGGTTTCTCCTGTCCTGGCCGTTTTCCCGGGCCCTGCTTCCTCGTTCCGTTCGCCGCTTCCCACGTTCCATTCCCCACGCCCCCCTGACGTTTCCACGATCGTCATGCCCAACCCGCGGCCCGCCGCGTCCCCAGGCCCCACTCCCCCGCCGCGGCTTTTTCCGCAAGCCCGGCCCCTCCCTCCCCGCTCTCTACCCGCCTCCCGTCTCCCTCCGCGACGCCGCCGCCAGGGCTTCCTCGAACACGGCCCGGTAGGCCTGCAGGAGCTCTGCGGTCTCCGCCTCGAAGCGGGATACCAGCACCGGCTGGGTGGTCGAGGCGCGCACCATCCCCCACCCGCGGGCAAACTCGGCCCGCACCCCGTCGATGGTGGAAAGGGTTTCGATGCGGGGCTCGGCCCCCGCCTGCCGGTGCTCCTCCAACCGGGCCCGCACCGTCTCGATGACGACGGCCTTGTCGGCTTCCGGACAGTCGGTGCGGATCTCGGGGGTGACCTGCACCGCCGGCAGGTCGGCCAGGAAGTCGGACATCTTCCAGGGCCCTTGCCGCCTGGCCCGGTGCAGGATGGCCGCCACCTGCAGGGCGGCATGGATCGCGTCGTCGTAGCCGAAGTGATCCTCGCCCAGGAAGAAGTGCCCGTTCATCTCCCCCGCCAGCAGGGCGTGTTCCTCGCGCATCTTGCTCCGGATCAGGCTGTGCCCGGTCTTCCACATCACCGCCCGGCCCCCGGCCCGCGTCACCTCCCGGAACAGCCGGGAACTGCAGGTGACCCCGCCGATGACCGCCGCCCCGCGATGCCGCGACAGCAGGTCCCGGGCCAGGATGATCATCACCTCGTCACCGCCCAGCACCACGCCCCGCTCATCGACCACCCCCAGCCGGCCCGCGTCGCCGCCGAACCCGAACCCGAGATCGGCCCCCGTGTCGGTGACCGCCCGCACCAGGTCCTGCAGGTTGCCCGGCAGGGTCGGATCAGGATGATGGTGAGGAAAGGCCCCGTCCGGCTCGCAGAACAGCTCGGTCACTTCGCAGTGCAGGTCGCGGAACAACTGCGGCGCCAGCAGGCCGGCCGTGCCGTTCCCCGCGTCGATCACCACCTTCAGGCGGGGCCGGCCGACCCCCAGGTCGGCGTGCCGCTTCCGGTGGTATTCCTGGTAGGCGGCCACGATGTTGGAATGGTGCTTCTTCCAGCCGGCCCGCGGGTGGAACCGCCCCGCCTCGACCAGCTGACGGATCTCCTGGATCTGCCTGCCGTGCAGGCTGGTGCGGTCATGGCAGAGCTTGAACCCGTTGCATTCCCGCGGCAGGTGACTGCCGGTGACCATCACCGCCCCGTCGACGGGCAGGTGGAACAGACTGAAGTAGACCAGCGGGGTCGGGCAGACCCCCAGATCGAGGACCTCCACCCCCATGTCGCACAAGCCCTTCACCAGCCATTCCGACAGTGCCGGACTGCTCGGCCGCACATCCCGCCCCACGGCCAGCACCAGGTTCTGCCTGGCCCCCTGCTGTCGGATCCAGGTGACGAAGGCCCGACCGATGTCCCCGACCAGCGCCGCCGACAGGTCGCGCCCGGCCACGCCGCGAATGTCGTATTCCTTGAAGATGTCCGGAACCATGCGTCCCCCCTTCCTCGCCCTACCGCAGGAGGCGCACCCGGTAGGTGTTGTCGATCCTGACCCGGACGTCACTGCTGGTCGAGGTGAAGTCGACCCCCATGCGCGTCTTGCGGCCCTCACTCTGGTGGTCGAACACAATCTGGTCCGACAGCAGGTTCCCGAAATAGGCCCAGTCAAGGTTCACGCCCAGCGTGGGATCGACCGGGATCCAGCCCTTGTCGCGGAAGAACACCTCGCACCAGGCATGCCCGATGTTCGTCTCCCCGCGCAGGAACTCCTCTTTGACCAAAAAGCCCGTCACCACGCGGGTGGGAATGCCCCGCTTCAGGCAGAGGGCGGCCAGCAGGCGCGCGAACTCGGTGCAGTCGCAGGCGTCGGGGTTCTCGAGCGCCCACTGCACCGACTGGTCCTCGAAGTTCTCGTGATAGGACAGGCCCCGGCCCACGGCCAGGAAGGCGTTCTGCAGAAAATTTCCGCTCTCGCGCGACAGCCGCCGGAACACCTGGTCGAGCCGGCCGTCCGCCAGCGAGAGCTTCTCGTCGGCCTTCAGCCGCTCGAGATCCGGGGCGGCGGCCGGCAGAAAGGGCCCCCGGGAGCCGAGCCAGGGCGTGACCGACAGGCGATAGCGCACCCGCAGGGTCACCTGATTCCCGGGCGGGGCGGGGCATTCGAACGAATGGCGGCCGTCGGCGTCGGGCCCCGCCCCCGTCACCGCCGTGACCCGCCCCTGCGACTCGATCTCCGCCCCGAGCACCTGCACCGACTGGTGATGGGGCACCTCGGGGGGAAACCGCAGAAGGAAATGGAAGGAGCGGATGTCGGAAGGGTTGGCGATCTGCACGTTGACCTGATCGGTAAACTCGTACTCGTGGGGAACCAGACAGAACCGGATCCGCTCCAGGCTCGCCCGGTTGATGATGCCCGGGAACCGCCGCAGGGCCGCCTCGCACTCCTGGGCGAGCCCGTCGAGCCCCCCGCCGGCGAACCGCGCGCGGATGTAGGCATCGTGGGCGAACCCTTCCCGGTCCAGGGCCATGGCCGACTGCAGGGCCCGCTGGGCCGCCGCGAACTCCTTGCGGTCGGTCAGCAGGGTGCCCAGCAGGTAGAGCGGATAGGGGTCGTCCCGCACCTCGGGAGCCTTCTCGCGCAGGATGGCCAGAGCCTGGTCGGGGAACCCCGCCTTGTTCCAGGCGTTGGCCAGAGCCACCGCGAACCGCGTGTCGTCCGGCTGACGCCGCGCCGCCTCGTCGAGGAAGGCCAGGGCCGCCCGCGGCTGACCCAGCTTGTCGAGCATGGCCATGCCCGCCGCGTAGGGTGCCATGGCGTCGGCGGCATCCATGGCCATCACCTGCAGGGAGGTCCGGACGATCTCCCGCGGGAACCGGCCATCCTTCCGCTGGGCGGCCAGCAGGTTCTTCCAGATGCCCACCTCGTGCGGATTGGCGGCAAGGGCCCGCTCGAACAGGGAGGCGGCCCGGGCGGCATCCCCCGCCTCGAGGGCGGCGACCCCCTGATTGTTGAGGCGCACCGCCTCGTTGTGCTGGTCGACCCCGACCCGTCCCGGCACGACCGCCGGGAGGTCGGGCAGGGAAAGCGCCGGTGTCGGGGTGGCTGGCGGAGCTGGCGGAAAGAACCGGTCGAGAAGCGGTTCCGCCCCGGCGAGCGGACGCGGGGCGGCCCAGGACCACCACCAGAACAGGAGCAGGACCACCAGGACGGTTCCCCGGCCTGGCAGGAAACGGCGGGGGACCGCCGCCCGCCGCGGCGGCCACGGGGGGCTTCCGACGGCGGGTCGGTCGGGCTGGCCTCTTGGCAGGGCTGGCAACCGGCGTTTCGCGCCGCCATCCATGGCGGCAAAGGGGCACTTCCGACATCGTGCCGGTCGGGACATCAGCCCTCCTTGAGCTCGAGGCGTTCGTACAGGATGGCGGTCTGCCTGGCCTCGGGAACGGCAAAGACGATCCGTTCCCCATTGAAGGTGAAGTAGGGGAACAGGCCCAGCGCTTCGCCGCGGTCTTTCGACAGCAGGATGATCTCGCCCGGCGGCAGGTCGAGGCCGGGCCGGTCGGCCGCCTTGAGCGGGGCGGCCCGCGGGCCGGACAGGTCGAAGAAGGCTTCCCGCGCCCCGGGAGGGCTCTTCATCACGAGGGGGTTGTGGAGCAGACCCTTGACCGCCATCAGCACCTGGGGAAGCGCTTCCACGGCCTGAGGAATGGTCTCCTGGAGCGGATCGACCGGGGTGAGCACGTAATCCCACAGTTCCTTCAGCACCATCAGCGGGTTCGCCTCGCCCGCCTCGGTCATGGCCCGGGACAGGGCGAAGGTGAAGAAGGAGTCGGTGCCGGCGATGTTCTTCACCACCAGGGCGAGGTGGTGCAGGGAGCGGACTGCCGTGGGCCCTCCGAGGTGGCATTTCAGGCATTCCATCACCACCTGGTCGCCCTTGGGGGAGCGGGTGCCGTAGAACAGGTAGGTCTGAAGGAACGTGAAATTCAAAAACCCCAGCAAGGCTTCAAGCAGGTTCCGGAGGGTCTCCAGGTGGCCCTGCGGGGTGTCCGGTTCGAACAGCCGGCCGAA
>CAZKPI010000448.1:0-4740 GCA_964554555.1 uncultured bacterium | reverse complement strand
AGAACCCGGAAGCTTTCGCCCCACAGGGTCAGGAGAGTTCCTTCCGCGAGAGGATTCCCATTGGCATCGAGCAGGCGGCCTTCCACGCGGGCGGTGGCCTGTTCGACCTTCACGTCGCCGGTCAGTTCGGAACTGACTCCGGAGTTGGTGACGGCGGTGCGGTTCTTCCAGACGGTGCCGCCTTCGGTCCAGCTGGCCACCACATGGAAGCGGTGTTCGGGCTGAGGTTCTTGAACAGATAGCCGCCGTCGCTGTCGGTGACGGTCTGGAACCGGGTTTTGTTCTCCTGGATGTAGACCTCGGCCCCGGCCACGGGGGATCCCCGGATGGCCCCGGACCCGCGCACTGACGTGGTCGCACCCTCGCGGGTGACGATTCCGGTCAGGGCGACGGTGGCGCCGGTGGTGAAGGCGTCGGTGTTGCCGCCTCCCCCGCCGCCACAGCCGACGATCACGGTCAACGCGGACAGGACGGCCAACAGGCCGACGAGGAGAAGACGCAGGGGGTGACCGGTGAGGGAACGAGCCATGGGTATTCCTCCCAGGTGGAATGCGGGTTGGCGGGCGCTGGTTGCGGTGCGGGCGGCCAGGCGGGATCCCGACGGTGGACACTGTAACACAGGGGGGGCAGGGAAAAAAGACTTGGATTGGCGTGAAGGGTTTGCCGAAAGGGCATTGCCCATTTCCCCCATCAGAGCCGATGGGCCCGGACCCTTCCTGCCGCCGAAGGGAAGGCTGACGCATTCAGCCCGTGGAGCTCCGGCTTCGCTGTCCATCAGCCCGGGGGCGGATGGTCGAAGAGAGCCGGCGGGGGCTTCACGCGGGCGTCCCGCCGGCCGGGAATTTTCCGGGAACCTTCCCCGCGGTGTGCCGGTCAACAGGGGTGATCGATTCCGGTGAACGATTCTGGAAAGGAGGGCCTGACAATGAAGCGTCCATGGGTTTGGTGTTTGGTGTTGTCGGTGGCAGTGGCGGCCGGATTGTTGCCGCTGATGATCCGGGCTGAGGAGAAGGATCAGGCCTCCGGGGCTTTGACCCTGCAGCCCCGGTCGCCGGCGGACCAACCCCCGGCCTCGCTCGAGGAGATGATCCGGTCCATGGAAGAAAAAATGGACAAGCTGATGGAATCGCCGTTCCGCTCCGGGCGGTTCCCCCGGTGGTTCGACGACGATTTCGGATTTCCCTTCGGCGGCAAGCGCGGCTCGCCGGTGACAGGCCTGTGGTCGGGCGGTTCGGCCGCGCGGTCCAACATCACCCAGTCGGGTGACCGCCTCGTGGTCACCATCGACCTCCCCGGGCACGACAAGTCGGCGATCGACCTGCGTCTGAAGGATCGTTCGCTGATCCTGTCCTCGGAACGGAAATCGATGACCAAGGAAGACAAGGACCAGAAGTCCTTCCGCGAAGAGATCTCTTACGGCCGCTTCTCGCAGGTTTTCGAACTGCCGCGCCGCGTCATCGCTTCGCAGGCCGCCGCCACGTATGACAATGGAGTCCTGACCGTCACTTTGCCGATCGACACCACCGCCCCGTCCGAGGAGGGGATTCGCATTCCCATCAACTGAGCCTCTCCCTGCCAGGTCTGTCACCTGGCTTCCTCCATCCCTGCCTGTGCCCGCCGGCAACCCCGGCGGGCGTTTTCCTGTCGGCTCCTGGGATCCGGGGCGGCCTTCTCCCTATCAGGTCTCCCTGGGTCGAGACAGATCCGGACGGCTGGGCGGCGGCTGGTCACGGGATGATGCAAAGCGGGGCGGGTTTGGCGTATACTGGGGCCCGCCCGGAAGGCCGCTGGGTTCGGGGCCTGCCCGGCAGGAGGCTGTATGAGAGGTGTTCTGCTCCGCCCCCCGGCGTGCCGGGGGCTGGTCGTCCTCGCCCTGTGCGCTGTCGCCCTCGTTGCCGCGGGAGCCCCCGCGGAGATGGTCCCGTGCCGGTTCGAGGTGCGGGTGCCGGCCGGAACGCCGGCTGGGGAGCGGGTCTTCGTGATCGGGAACCACCCCTCGCTTGGGTCCTGGAAGGGCAGTGGCGTGGGGCTCGACCCGGCGGGCCCGGGGCGGTTCCGCTTCACCGGGGCCTTTCCCGCGGGCACCCGGCTCGAGTTCAAATTCACCCGGGGCGATTTCGCCCGCGTCGAGAAGTCGGCGGCGGGTTACGAGATTCCCAACCGCACCTGCGAGGTGGCCGGCCCCGGGCCGGTGGAAGCCCGGTTCACGGTGGAGGCCTGGGCCGACCAGGCGGCGGCCCCGGCCCCGTCGATCACGGGGAACCACGTCTGGATGAAGGATGTGCCGTCGAAGTTCCTTCCCGACAAGCGGTCGGTCTGGGTGCTGCTGCCCCCTTCCTATGACACGCCGGCGGCCCGCCACCGGCGGTATCCCGTGTTGTACCTGCACGACGGGAACAACCTGTTCGACCCGGCCAGTTCCTTTGGGGGGGTCGACTGGGGCGTCGATGAAACGGTCGACGAACTGTCGCGCACGGGCCAGATCGGGGAGATCATCGTGGTGGGCATCGGCAACACCGCCGCCCGCCTGGACGAATACACGCCGTTTCCCGACCCGAAGCATGGCGGCGGGAAGGGCGACTGCTACGGCCGGTTCCTGCTCGAGGAGCTGAAGCCGGCCATCGACGCCCGGTTCCGCACCCGGCGCGGGGCGGCGGCCACGGCCATTGGCGGGTCGTCGCTGGGCGGGCTCATTTCCCTCTACCTGGGGCTCAAGCATCCCGAGGTGTTCGGGGCGGTCGTCGCGATGTCGCCTTCCTTCTGGTGGGCCGACGGCGGGATCATTCGCTGGGCCCTGGCCCACCGGCCAGCGGCGGGCGGGCCGCGCCTCTGGGTCGATATCGGGCTGGCCGAAGGCGAGGAGGCGCTGACCTTCTGCCGCCGGTTCGACCGGGCCTGGCGGCAGGCCGGGGCCGCGGGGCCGGGGTATGCCTATCACGAGATTCCCCATGCCGCGCACAACGAGGCGGCCTGGCGGGCCCGTTTCGCCCAGCCCCTCCTGCATCTGTACGGAGCGGCCCGCCGGGCCGGCCCGGCATCCGGTTCATCGCATTCCGACACTCATCCGAGGGAGGTTTCCCCATGAACAACCGGTGGTTTCTGGCTCTTTCCCTGGCCTGCCTTCTCGTTCCGGCCGTCGTTCCGGCCGGCGCGGCCGAGGCGTTGTCCGCTTCGGAGCTGATCAAGGTCGAAGGGAAGGTCGAGGTCAAGAAGGGGCAGGCCCCCGCCTTCAAGCCGGTGCCGGCCAACCTCAAGCTGGCCGGGGCCCTCAAGCGGCTCGACGGCGGGGACAAAGTCCGCACCGCGATGCAGAGTGCGGCCGAGCTGATGCTGAAGGACACCTGCGTGCTGGCGGTCAAGGAGGGCAGTCTGTTCGAGGTGCCGCTGGTGCTCGGCGAGAAGGGGATGGCCCAGCTCAAGGCCCAGCAGGGGCATTTCCTGTTCAAGGTGGTGTCGGGCAGTGACTTCAAGGTGCAGACCGCCGATGTGGTGGCGGCCGTCAAGGGAACCCTGTTCGAGGTCGAGATGACCGACAGTTTCCAGCGCCTTCTGCAGACCCCCGGAGTCGAGATCGGCATCGACCATGCCGGCGGCACGATGGTCGACGTGATCGAGGGCGAGGTTGAGCTGACCCATCAGGCCACGAAGGGCACGCGGCGGCTGAAAGCGGGCGAGGGCATCTCGGTCTTCAACCGGGTGCTGATGGGCCTTGACAAGGGGTTTGCCGGGGGGTTCAGCGAGGTGCGGCGGTTTCAGCCCCTCGAGCGGATCCGGGAGAGTTTTGGCCAGATCGGCGAAGCCCTGCACGGGCTGGCCTCGACGCGGCAGGGACTGCTCGGCTTCCAGGGCGGGGGGCTGTCCCTGCCCTTCCAGCGCCTGAACTTCGGCGGCCAGATGGGCCGCTTCTCGGGCAACTTCGCCCCCGAGTGGGCACAGCGGCTGGGGGGGAACCTGCGCGATCTCAACAATCTGCGCAAGACCTTCCGGGCCTGGGGAAAGAAACTGGTCGGCGAGGAGTTCAAGCCGGAGATCGACGAGCGCCGGTTCCCGGTGCAGAAGTATCCGATGATCATCCCCGAGGTTGCGGTCAAGGAAGCCCACCTTGGTGAGGGCCTGTTCGTCGCCGCCGGGCCCCGGCCGGGATGCCAGGTGCTGAAGCTCACCCCCGAGGAGGGCCGCGGGCTGGTTTTGCAGGAAGGTGAAGGCACCTTCCGCCTGCGGGACTTCATCGACGGGATCGACGGCCTGGTCACCGTGCGCCAGGAGGCGGACCAGGTGGTGACGGTGATCGAGATGAAGGAAGGGACCCTGCACGCGCGCGTGCCTGGCGAGACCGAGGTGTATGCGGTGGGGGCCGGCCAGCGGACGGCCTTCCTGACCAGCACCGCCGACGGCGCCAGCCGCCTGGCGCAGACTGTCCCCGAGCTGGATCCCAGCCCCAGCGTCCTGGAGTATGCCTTCCGGGCGCAGGAGGAGATCAAGCGGCAACGCGAACAGCATGATGCCAAGGTGCGTCAGGGGCAGGCCGAAGCGGCGGGCGAGGTCGTCGATGCAGTGAAAGACGGCAAGCTGGGCGAAAAGGTCAAGGACGTGGTGCCGAAGATCAAACTGCCCAAGAAGCTCAAGAACTGGTTCCGGTGAGCGGTCACGGTGAGCGGTCGCGGTGACCGGTGAGCCGTCCGGGGCGGGCCCGGCCGGTGCGGCTCCTTTGGCGGCGGCGATGACCGGAAGCGCGTTGGC
>CAZKPI010000447.1:0-4748 GCA_964554555.1 uncultured bacterium | reverse complement strand
TGGAGGGAAGCGAAGGGGGGGCAGTCGGCCAGGTTCGAGGGCACCTGGCAGACGATCACCTGGGCGCCCGCCCGGCGCGACAGCCGGATGATGTCCTCGACGTTGGCCTGGAAGTTCGAGGCGCATTCGGCGAGGCGGGGGTCGGTGGCGGGCAGGAGGCGGTCCTGGAACATTTCGAGGCCCTTCCAGCCGGCGGGGGCGGCGTGGGCCTGGCCGAACCCGAGGGTGCCCGCCGCGGCGCGGGCGAACTGGGTGAGCCGCAGGTCCGACAGCCAGACCTGGGCCTGGATGGCCCGGCGGGGGGCCATGGGGGCGAACACCGTGCCGGGCCCGTAGGGGCCGACCACCTCGTTGTGGCCGGCGTAGACGATCACCAGGTCGGGCTGGCAGTCGGCGATCTCGCGGGCGAACTCGCGCAGTACCCAGCTGTTGATGGCGGGGATGCCGGTGTTGATGACCTCGAACCGGGTACCGGGCCAGGCGAGCTGGAGCATCTCCCCAAGCATGCGGCTGAACGAGAAGTCGGCCAGGAATTCGCCGCGGGCCGCCGACTCGCCGAGGACGAAGACCCGGCAGGTGCCGGCGGCCTTGCGGGCTGGGAACACCTCGGGGAGTGGGCGACGGGCCATGTGGGAGGGGAAGAAGCGCCAGCCGACCTGGTAGTTGACCGCCAGCAGATCACCCTGGGCGGTGGTGTGCGGCAGGAAGAGGGTGGTCGGGATGCCGTAGCCGGCCCACCGCAGACCGAGTTCCAGCAGGCCCAGCAGGAGGACGGGCAGGACCACGGCCTGGAGGAACAGGCGGAGGGCGCGCCGCGACCGGGAAGGGGCGAGGTTGGGAGGCAGGGTCTCCGCGGCCGGTGTCGGTTCCATCGGGGCCTCAGAAAATGGAATACATGAGCGGGGCGATGGCCGACGACTGGGCGACCGTGCAGAGAAGGCCCAGGGCGACGAGGGCGAAGGCCATGGGGATCAGCCACCATTCTCGCTGGGCCCAGAAGAACCCGAGCAGTTCGTGGACGGTCGACAGGCGGGAGGGCGGGCGGTCCATGGGTGCCTCCTGGCGGTTGGCGTTCAGGATTGCCGGCGGACGTGCCCGGGCTCGCGGGGCCGGGCGGGGGTGCGGTAGGTAGGGGCGGCGGGGTCCCAGGCGCGCTGGAGCGGATCGGCGCCGAACAGGCGGCGGATCAGCCCCAGCGGGACGAACAGGACGACGAAGGCGATGCCCAGCAGGAGGCGGGTGTTGAACCACCCCAAGGCCAGGCCCAGGCGGTGCCAGAGCCGGGCGGGGAGGGCCAGCCAGGCGGGGCGGAGCAGGGCGAGGCCGATCAGCAGACTGCCGACAGCCAGGGCCCAGACGGCGGGCGGGCCGCCGGCCCGCCAGGCCGGCCAGAGGCCGACCAGCCCGCAGACCGCGCCGACGACCAACCCGAAAGAGCGGGGGGAAACGGCCGCCTCTTCCGCCGCGGGCTTGGCGGCGGGCGGGTTCGACGCTTCCTTTGCCGCAGGGGAGGGACCGGCGGTTCGGCTGTCCGGAAGCCCGGAGGCAGGGAGCCCGCCCCAGGGCCCGGCGGGGCCGTTCTGAGCCGGGTGAACATGGTCAGGGGGGGCGGTCCGGGGAAGGGCGGAGCCGGCTGAAGGAGCGGCGGCGGAGTCGGCAGGGGGGGGAGCGGGCGCGGGCGAGGCAGACGGGACTTCCCCGCGGGCCCGGATGACATCCAGGGCCGTACGGCCGGCCGGGGCGGGGTTCGGGGCGGAGGCGGCGGCGGTTTGGGGCATCGGTCAGTCGAGGGTGAACTCGTTCATCCAGGCCCGGTCGGTCTGGGCGGCGAGGCCCGCCCCCTTGTCGACCACGCAGTTCTCGAGCACGAGGGTGTCGATGTCGGTGCGCAGAAAACAGCGGAGCGCGTCTTCGGGGGTGCAGACGATCGGTTCGCCGCGCACGTTGAACGAGGTGTTGACGATCACCCCGCACCCGGTGCGGGCCTCGAAAGCCTTGAGCAGGCGGTGGTAGCGGGGGTTGGTGGCGGCATGCACGGTCTGGACGCGGGCGGAATAATCGACGTGGGTCACGGCGGGAATGTCTGAACGAGGCACGTTCAACAGGTCGATGCCCCAGCGGGCGCGCTCCTCCCTGGTCATGTCCACGCACCGTTCGCGGCGGACCGGGGCCACCAGGAGCATGTAGGGGGAATCGGCGTCGAGGTCGAAGTAGTCGGGAAGCCGCTCGCGAAGCACCGAAGGGGCGAACGGCCGGAACGACTCGCGGAACTTGATCTTTTTGTTCATCACGGCCTGCATCCGGGGTGAGCGGGCGTCGCCGAGGATACTGCGGGCGCCCAGAGCGCGGGGCCCGAATTCCATGCGGCCCTGGAACCAGCCGACCACCTTTTCGGCGGCCAGGTCGTCGGCCACCCGGGCGAACAGGTCCTCATCCCGCAGGATGCGGAAGGGGATATTCCTCTGGTGCAGGAACTGCGCGATCTCGCCGGTGGCGAACGACGGGCCGAGAAAGCACCCCTTCATGGCGTCGCCGGCGGGCTCGGGGCGGGGCTGTCCGTAGAGCCCGTGCCAGACGGCCAGCGCCGCCCCCACCGCCCCGCCGGCGTCACCCGCGGCGGGCTGGATCCAGAGGCGTTTGAACGGTCCCTCGCGCAGGATGCGGCCGTTGGCCACGCAGTTGAGAGCGACGCCGCCCGCCAGACACAGGTCGTCGAGGCCGGTCTCGCGGTGCAGGGTGGCGGCCAGGCGCAGGAAGATGACTTCCGTCACTTCCTGCACCGAGCGGGCCAGGTCCATCTCTTTCTGCGTCAGGTTCGTCTCAGGAACGCGGGGCGGGCCGCCGAACAGCCGGCAGAACCGGTCGTTGACCATCGTCAGGCCCGTGCAATAATCGAAGTAGTCGAGATTCAGCCGGAAGGTGCCGTCATCCTTCACGTCGATCAGGTGCCGCCGGATGAGATCGGCGTAGACCGGCCGGCCGTAGGGCGCCAGGCCCATGACCTTGTATTCCCCTGAATTGACCTTGAACCCGGTGTATTGCGTGACGGCCGAATACAGCAGGCCGAGCGAATGGGGAAAGCGGATCTCCCACAGCGGGTCGAGCCGGCTGGCCTCGCCGCGCCAGGCGCTGGTGGTCGACCACTCGCCGACCCCGTCCAGGCAAAGGACGGCCGCCCGGGCGCTGGGGGACGGGAAGAAGGCGGAAGCGGCGTGCGCTTCGTGGTGCTCCGTGAACAGGATCTCCTGCGGGAGGGCACCGAACCGCGTGCGCAGTTCCCCGCAGATGGTCTGCTTGAGGAACAGCTTGTCTTTGAGCCAGACCGGCATGGCCGCCAGGAAGGAAACCAGCCCGCGGGGTGCATAGGACAGGTAGGTCTGCAGGAGGCGGTGGAACTTCTGGAACGGCTTTTCGTAGAAGACCACCGCCTCGATCTGGTCGAGCGTTGTCTGCCCGGCCTCCAGGCAGTAGCGGATGGCGTGCCCCGGGAACCGCTGATCGTGCTTGACCCGCGTGAACCGCTCTTCCTGGGCGGCGGCGACGATCTCGCCGCGGTCGAGCAGGCACGCGGCGGAGTCGTGGTAGTAGGCGGAGATTCCCAGGATTTTCATTTTTTTGCGTCAACGTGTGGACGGATCGGCGCAAGTGTAACCAAAAAGAAATCCCCCTCGCAAGAGGGGGTAGAGAATTTTCTCCGAATGGGCTAACTGGCTTAAGAAGAGGTTTTGTCTGTGGAGAAAACTGCACGAAGTGCAGAAAGGCAGTGCCTGAAACAATACATCGTCACTTCCGAAGGGTCGGGGGTATGGACCTGGCGTCCAACTGGTTCACCCGGAGGAGGGGAGGCAAACCGCCCGGATCCGCCTGGCGGGCGGGACACAACGCTCTCCGGCCGGCGGGACACCACGCTCTCCGGCCGGCGGTGGCCAGGCGCCCGGTCGGATCAGAACAACCAGTTGCTGATCTTGGTCATCAGGCCGGGGCGCTGGGTACTGCCGACCGCGCCCTTGCCCTCATACTTGATCTCGGCGTCGGCGAGCAGTTTGGAGTCGATGACGTTGGACGCGTCGATATCCTGGGGGCGGGCGGTGCCGCGGACCTTCAGGTGCTGGGTCTCCTTGTTGACCCGGATGGCGCGGGTGCCTTCGACCAGGAGGTTGCCGTTGGGCAGGACCTCGAGGACGGTGGCGCTGACGGTGCCGGCCAGACTGCCCGACCGCGTGGTCGTGCCGCTTCCCGACCAGTTGTTCTTGACCTCGTTCTTCCCGATGAACTGGTTGACCACCTTCTTGAAGAAGGGGATCTGGGGGTTCGACTTGATCTCGAGCTGGGTGTTGTCGTCGGTGTTGGTCGAGGCCTGCTGTTTGGCGGTGGCCGACTCGTCGATCTTGACGGTGATGATGTCGCCCGGCTTGAATTCGCGGCCGCCCTGGCGCGAGTAGAGGTCGCGGCCCCCCATCCACAGGGATCCGGCCGCCCCGGCGGGGGCCGCCAGGAGCGAAAGGATGATGAAGATTGCGGCCAGAAGCTTAGTTGACGCCATATTCGACCTTCCCTTCGGCGGTGATGATGCCGGTGATCTGCCGGTTGTTCTGCAGGTTGATCAGCTTGATCGAGGAGCCGAGCCCGCCCCCTTCGAGGGCTTTGGCGGGCACCTTCAGGCTGAGGCCGCCGCTCTTGACGAAGAACTCGACCTGCTCGCCCGGCCGGACGACCCAGGCATCCATCTCCTCGCGGGAGGGCCAGGC
>CAZKPI010000446.1:4538-4761 GCA_964554555.1 uncultured bacterium | reverse complement strand
CCCGACAAGCGCAAAGCGATGATCAAACAGGTGACGGGCGGGGTGACCGCGTCCAGTCCTTCCGCCTCCTCTTCCAGCTCCAGCACTCCGTCTCCCGCTCCCACGACCGAGGGCACGATCGCCAACCAGGAACCCAGCAAGCCGATCGATCCCAAAGACGTCAGCCTGCGCAAGATCCTGGAGGGCCCGGGCGTTTCCGGCGACAAACTCAAAAAGGTGGAGA
>CAZKPI010000446.1:3191-4488 GCA_964554555.1 uncultured bacterium | reverse complement strand
CGCCGCCGGTCGATTCGTCACCGGCGGCGGGGTGTTTTCCGGGCCCCGCGCCTTGACAGGGTACCTTTCGATTCTTAGAATGAAAAATACCATACCTGTTCGCCCGTCTTGAAGAGCTGTAGAAGGTCATAAGAGTAAGGAGTATGCAGAATGAAACGGGTGGGAATCGCTCTTGTGCTGGCCGGCCTGCTCATGGCTGGAGCCGTGGCCGCCGAAGAATCCAAATCCCTGGTGAGGCTGACCGGCCTTTCCAACGCCCAGCGTCAGTCCATCCTGTCCCAGGGGTATGACGTCCCCCGCATCACCCGCACCGCCCTCGAGGTCGTCCTGACCCCGTCTGAAGCCGAAAGGTTCCGGGCGGCGGGGGTGAAGGTCACCCCGGTCATCGAGGACCTCGACCGCTACGTTGCCCGCGTGTTGAAGACCCAGAAAAACGGGGTCGAATATTATACCTACGAGCGGTTGTCTCAGCAGTTGAAGACCTGGTCGGAAACTCATCCCGCGATCACCCGCCTGCACTCCATCGGGAAAAGCTGTGAAGGCCGCGACATCTGGGCGCTGAAAGTCAGCGACCATCCCGAGCTCGACGAGAAGGAACCCGCCGCCCTGATCATGGGAGGCACCCACGCCCGCGAATGGATCGGCGTGGAAATGCCCATGGCCGCCATCGCCCGCCTTCTGCAGGGCTACGGCACCGACGAAACCCTGACCCGCCTCGTCGATGAGCGCGAGATCTGGTTCGTGCCGGCCGTCAACCCCGACGGGCTCGTCTATTCCCAGACCCAGCAGAAATACTGGCGCAAGAACCGCCGCACCGTCAACGGACGCCCCCAGGGTGTCGATCTCAATCGCAACTTCGGCTACAAGTGGGGCAACACGGGGGCCAGCAATTCCCCATCCTCCGACACCTACCATGGCACCGGCCCCTTCAGCGAGCCTGAGACCCAGGCCATCCGCGACCTCGCCGAGCGGGAGCATTTCCAGGCCAGCATCTCGTTTCACAGCTATTCCGAGCTGGTCCTGTACCCCTTCGGCTACGACTACAACGTCCCCTGCCCCGATGAAAAGACCACCCTCGCCCGGGAGATGGCGAAGTTCAACGGCTACACCCCCCAGAACAGCGCCGACCTCTACCCCGCGATGGGCGATTCTGACGACTGGCTGTACGGCCAATGCAAGACCCTGGCTTTCACCTTTGAACTCGCCACCACCTTCATCCCCGCCGCCTCCCAGATCGCCGCCATCGCTGATCAAAACGTTCCCGCCGTGTTCCATCTGATCGACAAGTGCGGTACCT
>CAZKPI010000446.1:0-3166 GCA_964554555.1 uncultured bacterium | reverse complement strand
GACCACCCCCACCGGCGATGCCGACCTGGCCCGCCACGCCGATTTCCGCACCGCCCTCGACGCCGTGGTCGATGGAAGTTCTCTCCTGCGGGCCACCCCGGCCCCCGACGGGCAGGCGAAAATCGGCAGTGCCCTCCGCACCCTGGGAATCCGCCTGGCCGATTTGGTGGCCGACGACCTGGCCCATGGCCGTCACGCTTCCGAAGACACCCTGCGCGCCACCCCCGCGGCCGCCTTCGTCCTCGAGATGCTGGCCGACCGCCAGGCGTTCGAACGGGCGCACACCCCCGCCCGGCGCTGATTCCCCCCCCGCCTGCCCCCATTTTGGTGCGGGCACCGTTCCATGCTATAATGAACCACCGAAAGGTGGTTCATTGGCGTTTGTATGGTTGAAAGCACGACCCTGCGGGACCTCGCCATCTTCACTGGTTACAGCCACATCGGCTCGTGCCGGGAATTTGTCTGGATTCCCGGGGACGTGATTGGCCGCAAGCAGTTGCCTTCCCGCTTCATCATCCGCGGCCTGGTCTGCGAGTATGAGGTCGAGGCCCTGATGATCCGCAAGGATCTCTACCTGCGCACCGAAGCTGGCAAGGAATACGTCGTCACCAATTTCCAGATCACCGACATCAACGACATCGAGAACATCGGAGGCGTCGCCGAAAACTGCTCCCTGCTGTTCGAGAAGTTCCCCGAGATGAAGACGATCAGCGACGGGGAACGGGTCCTCATCTCCAAGCAGACCCAGGTCATGGCGTTCCAGGCCATGTCGACCGTCATCAACCAGGTCAAGGCCGGCCACGGCATCGACCCCAAAGGGGCCCGCGAGGTTTCCTCCATGCTGGTGGACGAGATCATGAAGGCCCCCGACGCCCTGATGAACCTGATCGACATCAAGTCGTTCGATGACTACACCTTCACCCACAACGTCAACGTCGCCACCCTGTGCCTGATCATCGGTCAGAGCCTCGGCCTTCCCCAGGAGGACCTCTTCGATCTCGGGCTGGGCGGCCTGCTCCACGACATGGGGAAGCTGAAGGTCTCGCTGTCCATCCTCAACAAGGACGGGAAACTGACCGACGCCGAGTTCACCGAGATGAGGCGGCACCCCATCTACGGCTACGAGATCCTTTGCCGGTCCAAAGACATCCCGGAACGGGCCCGCATGGTGGCGCTGATGCACCATGAAAAATTCCAGGGGAGGGGGTATCCCAAGGGCCTCAAGGGGGATTCCATCCCTCTGTTCGGCCGCATCTGCGCCATCGCCGACGTCTACGACGCCCTGACCACCGACCGCCCGTACCGGGTCGCCATGGCCCCCCACGAGGCCATGAAAATCGTCACCAGCGGCATCGACACCCAGTTCGATCCCAAGGTGCTGACCGCTTTCCTCCACAAGATGTCGCTGTATCCGTCGGGCAGTCTGGTCCTGCTCAACGACGGGTCGGTCGGCCTAGTGCTGAAGGCCAATCCCAAGGCGGTCCTGCGGCCGGTCATCAAGCTTCTGCGGAACGCCAACGGAGAACGCATCAAGGTCCGCACCGAGATCAACCTCATGGAGGAGAAGAACCTGTTCATCGCCGGCCCCGCCAGCCGGAGCCTGCTGAACGTGACCGCCGGGGCGAAGGTGATCTGACCTTCGTCAGCCCAGGACCGGCACGCATGAACCACCCGACCCGCCTCCGGTTCCTCGTTGTGGTGGCGGTGGTCCTGATGCTCCTGCCGGCGCCCGCCGGCCATGCCGACCCCGCCGCCCTGGAGATCCCCGGGGCCCTGGCCACCGGGGCCCTCCTACCGGGGGACCCCATCCCCCCCGGGAAAGCGGCCAACCCCTCCCAGGGGTCCCTGAAGGTGATTGTCGAAAGCGTCCACGAACGGACGCCGAGGCAGTATTCGGTGCTGGCCACGCGGGTGGAACTGTGGATCGCCGAACGCCGCCTGGCCGCCCTTTCCAAGAACGACGCCGGGGTGTCCGACCTCCGCCACCGGCGGTTGTTCGAGTTCGAGCCGATCCTGATGCCGCCCGGCTACCGGTTCCTGACCGTCCGGGCCTACCGGGAGGGCCCGTTGTCCCGCGACGAGAAGTGGAAGGGAAAAACCGTCCAGTTCGGCATCCATCCTGGTCGGGAGACCCGGCTGTTCATCCGCCTGCCGTTTCACGTATGGTAATGCCAGAGGAGAAAAAACCTGGAACCCTCCCCCTGGCGGGGGAGTCAATAGAGTCCGGGAAAGGCGGATCGGATGAAGCCGTCCTGGTGGAGCAGGCCGCCAAGGGGTACCGCCCGGCCTTCGACCAGCTCGTGGCCCGCTACCAGGGGGCGGTCTACCGGATGGCCTACCGGTTTTTCGCCGATCCGGATGACGCGATGGATGCGACGCAAGAGGTGTTTCTGAAGGCCTACCGGTCCCTGCGGGCATTCGAGGGGCGGTCCAGCTTCAAGACCTGGCTGTACCGCATCGCCTCCAATACCTGCGTGTCCCTCAGCGAATCCCGGTCGCGCCGGCAGAAATCCTTTCTCCAGGCGGTGATGGACTGGTTTACCACCCCGCCGGCGCCCGACCCCTCCCACGTCATCACCGACCGGGAGGACCGCCGTGAATTGCAGGCGGCCGTCCAGCGCCAGATCGCCCGGCTCCCGGAGGTCTACCGGGTTCCCGTGATCCTGCGCGACATCGAGGGAATGAGCCTTGAACAGGTCGGTGAGGTCCTCGACATCCCTCTGGGCACCGTCAAGTCGCGGGTCAACCGCGGCCGGCGGATGCTCCAGGAGTCCCTCGAGAGTTTTTACCAACGGAGGAAGGAAGGATGATCTGCACCCGCCTCGAAGACTGGTATGAACGGCACGGCGAGGAGTCTCCCGGCCCCGAATGGGAAGACCTGCTGGCCCACGCCCGGTCCTGCCCCGATTGCGCTCTGGCCATGCAGAGGCGGGGGGAGCTCCTCGAAACCCTCCGGCATCTTCCCGCCCCCGAGGTGCCGCCCCAGCTGGGCAGTCTGATCGGCTTGGCTCTCGACGCCGCCCCTGCCGAGGACACGCCCGACACCACCTGGTTCGATGAGCACCTCGAGCCCTGGTTGCGCCCCCTGCAGGTGGGCCTGGCCGCGGCCTGCGTGGTGATGACCGTGTTCCTCGGCGGCCTCGGGCGGGAACAGCCCGCCGGGCCC
>CAZKPI010000445.1:0-4794 GCA_964554555.1 uncultured bacterium | reverse complement strand
CTGCCGCCGCGCCTGCCGCCGCGCCTGCCGCCGCGCCGCCCCTGGTTCCCGCCAGGGCCGGGAGCCGCCCCACCCCGCCCCGGATCCGCCTGAGTCTCGCCCTGGAAGCGGTTCCGCAGGATCCGGGATCAGGGATGGCCCGCCCTCGGCAACAGGCGCCCCGCCGGTCAGGGAATGAGGCGACGCGATTCCTCCTGGTTGCGGTCGCGGACACCGGGCGCGGGATCGGGGCCGACGTGGCGCCGTTCCTGTTCAACGAAGGGGCGGCCGGGTTCCCCGACGGCCGGGGCCGGGGCCTGGCCTTGTGCGCCGAGATCATGCGGGCCTGCGGCGGGTCCATCGCCATCGCTCCGCCCCCGGCCGGCTTCCGCACCTGCCTGGTGCTCCGCTTTCCCGTGCGGGCGTAGCCGCCTTCCCCGGAACGTCCCGGGCCCGGACGTCCGGCCGCCCATTCTCCCTGCGAGAAGTCGGGCTCTGCCGCCAGAAGGAATGGCCGGCGGGAAACGGGGGAACCCCCCGGGCCCGGCGGACGAGGAGAGGAGGCAGGACATGCGAATGACAGATTGGGCGGGAGCGGTGTTGGTCCTGGTGGCCCTGGTATCCCTCATGGAAATCGCCGGCTGTGGGTGGGGCACCGGCGGCGGGTCCGGCGCCGACGCCGGGGCGATCCTTCCCCTCGCCGGGGAAAGCGAGCCGGACCTGGCCGCCAGGTGGCTGGTACAACACTACGATCAATATCATTCGACATTCGGGGTCTACCGCGACGCCGACTCGGCCGGCAACCATTTCTTCGTCTGGCACAAGCTCGCCTCACCGGGCGGGGAAGGCCTGGTGCCGGCGATGGACGACCGCTGGCGGGACGGGGCGGCGGAGGGCACCTCCTGCCTCCGGTGCGAGTTTGTCGCCAGCGGCAATAACTGGGGCGGCTGGATGTTCCAGAACGGGTTCTTCCCGCCGGCGGCCGACGGCAGTCAGGTCAACTGGGGAACGGTCCCCGACGCCGGGATCGACCTGACCGCGGGGGGCGGCACCCCGAAGCGCCTGCTGTTCCGGGCCCGGGGGAGCGTCGGCGGAGAACGGGTGGAGTTCTATATGGGCGGGGTGGGCCGCGACCCCGTGACGGGTCTGCCTCTGGCCGGGTGCCCCTTTCCGGACTCCGCGCCGCGGGTGTCAACCGGCTTCCTGACGCTCACCGCGGGCTGGCACGAGTATTCCCTGGCCCTGCCCGTCGACCTGTCCTACGTGATCGCCGGGTTCGGCTGGTCGACCAGCGCTGAGGTGAATGGCGGACAGTCCATCACCTTCTTTCTCGACGACATCCGGTACGACCGGTCGACCGTCGAATCACCGCATTTCGCGGTTTCGTACCAGGCCGAAACCGGCCTGCCCGTCGATACCATGCTCATGAACGCGGCCAGCCTGTATGACAACGCCCTGCTGACCATGGCCTTCCTCACCGCCGGGGAAAGGGAGCGGGCGGTCCGCATCGCCGAGGCCATGCTGACAGCCCTCGACCACGACCGGACCTTCACCGACGGCCGTCTCTACGACTGGTATTGCGGCGGCGACCTGACCTGCGCCCCCGGGTGGCTCGCCAACGGGAAGCCGGGAACGGTGCGCCTGCCGGGGTGGTACAACCCCGGCACCCGCCAATACGAGGAACTGCAGGCCCTGCTGGCGCACCATCCGGGCAACAACGCGTTCGCTCTGCTGGCCCTGCTCGAGGCGGCCGCGGCGACGGGGGAGAGGCGATTTTTGGAAGGGGCGGTGCGGATCGGCACCTGGATCGAGGCCGCCTTCCGCGACGACGGGCCGGGGGGCGGCTACCGCGGCGGCCTGGAGAGCGGGGCGCCCGCCCCCGACCACGTCTTCCGCTTCAAGGCCACCGAGTCGAACATCGACCTGACGGCCGCCTTCCAGGGGCTGGCGCAGGCCACCGGCGACCCGGTCTGGGCCGCCCGGGCGGCCCACGCCCGCGCCTTCGTGGAGTCGATGTGGAACGCCGATGAGGGCTTCTTCTACACCGGCACCCTGGACGACGGGGTGACCCCCAACCGAGAGGTGGTGCCGCAGGACGTGCATTCCTGGGCCTTCCTCCTGCTCGGCGCCGACCGGCCGGAATACGCCCGGGCCCTCGACTGGGTCGAAGCCCGCCACCGGACGGGCGAAGGGTACGATTTCGACACCGACCGCGACGGCGTCTGGTGGGAAGGGACCTGCCACATGCGGCTGGCCTGGGCCCTGGCCGGCCGCCCCGACCGCGCGGCGGAGCTGGACCGCATCCTGGCGGCGGTGGTCGAGGCTGGCGGCGGGGCCCTGCCCGCGGCCGACCGGAACGGCGTCACCACCGGCTTTGCCGGCTGGTCTTTGTACAACCGCCGCCATGTTGGTGCCACGGCCTGGTACCTGCTGGCCGCGCATGGGTACAATCCGTTCCGCCCCAGGCGGTGAGTGGGCACCCAGGGCAACGGGCGGCGGCGGCCGCCGGGACGGGGCCCCGGGGACGTCACTCCCCGTCGATGACGATGCGGGCGGTGTCGCTGACCTGCCCCCACAGGCGCTGGGTCAGTTTCACCGGGACGCTCAGCCCGGTCAGGTTGTTGAGGAACCGGTAGAACAGGCAGGTGATCTCGTTGCCTGGGTGGGTGTCGATGAAGAAAGGCTCCTTGTCGTTCCGCAATCCGAGCGGCGAGAAAGGAGGGAAGACGAACGGCACGGGTTTTTCGAACACCGCTTCGAAGGTCTCGGCCGCCTGGCCTGGCAGAGCCCTGGCCTTGTTCAGGACGATCGAGATGCGATCGAACAGATCGCGGTCGTATTCGCGGATCTCGCGGAGGAAGGCCCGGGAACTGCGCATGCCGAAATAGTCCATGTCGGAGACCAGCAGGATCCGGGTGGCCTGCTTCAGGGTGCAGAGGGTCACCTTGTCGAAGGTTGCGGGCAGATCGACGATGACGTAGGCAAACCGCTCGCGAAAACGCTGGAACCATCCTTCCAGGATGGAAGAGTCAAGGCCCTGGCGCAGGGTGAGGGCCGCGTCGAGGCCCGGCGGGAAGTCCAGAAAATACAGGTTCGGATGCCGGTCGCTCTGGTACAACCAGGCCTCGAACCGGTCATCGACCTTCAGCGGCAACTGGATGGGAAGGTCCGTCTGCTGGGGCGACCGTTTGCCGAAGAGGGCCCTGGCCTCCCCGAACTCGAGACAGAAATCGAGGAAGAGGACGGGCTGGTGTCCCTTGTTGGCGATGGCGTAGGCCAGGTTGGCGGCCAGGGTGGTCTTCCCGACCCCGCCCTTGGCACTGCAAAACGCGAACATCGGAGAACGGCCCGGGGCACCGCGGTCGGCGAAATAGTTGTGCTCGGACAGGTATTTGATCATCCGTCCGAAAATCACGTCGTTCGCCAGGAACGGGGTGAAATCGTGGCGCTGGATCTTGAACAGCTGGCAGTCTTCGAGAGCGCGGATGGTGGCGGTGCGCAGTTTGGTGACCAGGATCGATTTCAGGCCGAAGAAGTCGCCCGGGTTCTTCTGGCCCACCTGCTGTTCCTTTCCTTCCACGGTCAGGAAGACGCCCAGACGGCCGGAGAAGACGTAATACAGGGCATCGGCCATCTCCCCGGCCCGGAACACGGTGGCCCCCTTCGCCAGGGGGACAGCGGTGAAGGCAGTCCGGATCTTTTCCAGGTCTTCCTGGGGAAGCCCTTGGAACAAAGGGATCCGGGCCACGGTTTCGCTTTTCAGCATGTCAGTCGTTTCCTTTCCGGGAAGTGGGGTCGAACATCCGGTCGGTGGACAGGCCGGGAAGACGCCGCCGGAACCGGTCGAGGCAGAGGGGGGTGACGCCCGTCCATTCCATGCGGCCCAGGATGGTCCGGCCGGCGAAGCCGGTCTGCTGGAAGCGGAAGATGTCGGCCAACTGGATCTCCCCGCTCTGACAGCCCTGGACTTCGGTGATCGAGGTCACCTTGCGGGAATCATCGACCATCCGGTCGGCCTGCACGATCAGCTGGACCGCATCGGCGATCTGCTGGCGGATGGCTCCGATGGGCAAATCGAACCCGGCGAGCAGAACGAGGGTCTCCAGGCGGGAGAGCAGAGCCTGGGGCGAGTTGGCGTGAATGGTGGTCAGACAGCCGTCGTGGCCGGTGTTCATGGCCTGCAGCATGTCGAGGGCCTCCCCGCCGCGGCATTCCCCGACCACGATGCGGTTCGGCCGCATGCGCAGGGCGTTCCTCACCAGATCCCGGGCGGAAAACTCCTTCGGGAAATCGGGGGTGGCGAGCTTGGTTTCCAGCCGCACCACGTGGGACTTGCGGATGGTCAGTTCGGCCGAATTCTCGATGGTGACGATCCGCTCGCCGTCGGGAATGAAATTGGCAAGGATGTTGAGCAGGGTGGTCTTGCCGGAACCCGTTCCTCCCCCGCTGATGAGGATGTTCAGCCTGGCCTGGACAGCGGCTTCGAGGAAGGCGGCGGCCGGTTCGGAGATCGACCCCTTGGCCAGGAGGTTGTCCATGGTCAGCATGGTGGTCATGAATTTGCGGATGCTGAGGGAAGGGCCGTCCAGGGCGAGGGGGGGGATGATGGCGTTGACCCGGGAACCCGCGGCGATCCCGCTGGTGATGCGGGCATCGACGATGGGGTTGGCGGGGTTGCAGCTGCGGTTGAGCGGAGCCACGATGCGCTGGATCAACGCCAGGATCTCGTCATCAGAGCCGAACCGGATCTCGGGAACCGGTGTTGAAATTCAGCGGGATGTCCCGGTATTTTCGCAGCGAGTTTTACCAGGTCCG
>CAZKPI010000444.1:2292-4795 GCA_964554555.1 uncultured bacterium | reverse complement strand
CGGGCGCGCGCCTCCTGCCTGGACCAGGTGGCGCGGGCCAGCGGGGGTACCATGATTCCCCTGCTGGTGCCGATCCATTCCGGACTGCCGCCGCGGCGGGCCCTGGTCCACCCCGCGGCCCGCCGGTGGCCCGAGGTGCGCCACCTGCTGGCGCGGGTGGTCGGCCTCCCCGACCGCGAAGCCGTCTTCCCCCACGGCCGGATTCTGGAGACCCCGGGTCTCTGGGCCTGGCGCGGGTTCGTGTCCCACGACATCCCTTTCGAGGGCTGGATCGTGTCGCGGCCGCCTTTCGGCCCGGCGGCGGGGGGGGTTTCCGACGGCCTGGTCTGGGACTGTTTCCTGGCCGCGTGGGCGGCGGCGGCCCTGGCCGCCGGCGGACGCGGGGCCTTCCCCGCCCTGTCCATCCGGCTGACCTTCCCGCTCCTGTTCTTCCTGCTCGCCGCCATCCCGCTGGCGATCATGTTCCAGGCCGGTTCCTACCAGATCGATTCCTGGCGGCTCCGCACCATCCAGGAGCTGGGGCGGACCACGCTGGACGGGATCGGCCGGCTGGACGACGAGCTGTCCGACGTCGTGTTCGGGTATTCCCTCGCCGGGAAGGCCCTGATGGCCGGTTCCTGGCCGGCGCGGCTGGCCTCCCCCGACCCGGAGGTCGAGGCGGGCGCCGCCAGCGAGGCGTTCCGGTATTTCCGGGAGCGCACACCCTACGGCCTCGACCTGATCCTGGTCTTCAAGCCGGGGCGGCCCGCTCTGGGCTATGCGGGGAACCCGAACCTGCACCAGGCCATGCTTTCGGCCCTGGATTTCTTCGCCCCGATGGCCCGGGCGGTCATCGCCAGGAGCGAACTGGACCGCCCGGAGGAGGAGGTCTTCCCGCTGAGCGAGCGGCAGAAGGCCTTCCAGCGGGCCTTCAAGGAAGGGACCTCGGTGCTGTCGGCGGGCCTGACGGGCTCCACCGAGAGCGGACAGATCGTGCAGATCACCGGCAGTCACCGGTTTCTGAGCTTTTCCCAGACCGTGCAGGAGAAGGGGCGGGAACGCGTCTTCTTCTTCCTGCTCGCCCGCGCCGAGGTCGCCCTCTCCCGGCACCTGGCCGCCCGCATCGCCGGCCTGAACCTGGCCGGGCCGGGCCGCCAGCATGCCCTGGCCCGCCGCCGGGCGGGGGAGGCGGCGCCGATCACCCCATCGCCCTCCCATGCCCTGTGGTTCTCCCGGGAAGGGCGCGGCCTGCACCGGACCCTCACCCGCGCCGCGATGCTGTCGGCCCCCCTGGTCCGGGAAGCGGCCGGCCGCCTGCACGTGGCCCGGGCCTGCCCCAAGACGGGGGACTACCTGGTCGGCGTCGACATCGACCTGGAGCCGCTACAGACCGCCGCCGCCATCCAGCGCCGGGGGCTGGCGGGCGGCATCCTTCTGCTGGCGCTCCTCGCCCTGGGCATGGGCCATTTCACCGCCCGGTTCCTGATCATGCCGCTGTCGGCGGTCGAGGTGGGTTTGCGGGAGCTGGTCCACGAGCGGTTCCCGCCGCCTTTGGCCCTCGACCGCCATGACGAACTGGGCGAGATGACGCGCGCGTTCGACGACATGGTGCAGGGCCTCAAGCAGAGGGTCAAGCTGGGGCGGTTCGTGTCCGGGGCCCTCGAGGAGACGCTCGACCGGCGGGCCGACGCGGCGGACCTGGCGGAGGACGGGGCGGTGGTCCCCGCCGTGGTCCTGGCTTCCGACCTGCGCTCGTTCACCACGCTGTCCGAGCGGTTCCCCGCGGGGGAGGTGGTCGAGATGCTGAACCAGCACCTGGAGACGATGTCGGCGGCGATCCGGGCCCGCGGCGGGCGCATCGACAAGTTCATCGGGGATGCCATCATCGCGGTCTTCACCGGCCCGGCGGCGGCCGCCGCGGCGGTGGAGGCGGCCCTCGACATGCGGGCCCGGCACGAGCGCCTGCAGGGGGAGCGGCAGGCGGCGGGGCAGTTCCTGTACGAGATGGGAGTCGGCATCGACGGGGGCGAGGTCTTCCTCGGCACCATCGCCACCCATGACCGGGCCGAATTCACCGTGCTCGGCCTGCCCCGGGAGGGGGCCGAAAGCCTGGAAGCCGCCTCCAAGAAGGGAACCCTGACCCGCATCATGGTGTCGCCGGCGATCCAGCGGCAGGCCGCCCACCGCTTCGCCTTCTCCCGATGCCGCCCGGAGGTCTTCGAGGTGGTTGGTCCCCTCTCCGCGGGCGGGCCGCCGGGGGTGGCGGAATGAACGGCGGCCTGGGAAAGGTCTTGCTGTTGGGCCTCCTGCTGGCCCTGCCTTTGGTGGTGTTCCAGCTGGCGCGCCAGGAGGGGGCCCGCCTGGCATGGGAGGACACCTTCCGCGACCAGGAGCGCCAGATGGTGTTCCTGCTCGAGCGCGCGCAGGCCTTCGCCGACGCGGAGTTCCAGGTCGCCGAGATCCTGGCACGGTTCACCCGCCCCCTGCCCGCAACGGACACCGCCCGGGCCGCCGATCTTCTGCG
>CAZKPI010000444.1:0-2269 GCA_964554555.1 uncultured bacterium | reverse complement strand
TGCCGCGGCACGACCTGGTCGTGTTCCAGGCCGACCGCCCGTGGTTCCGGGTGTTGTTCACCCGCGACGGCGGCCTGGGGTTGTCCCGGGTGGTCGAGGCCTTCTGGTCCGTGCTGACCTGGCGCTTCTACGGTTCATCCGTTCCCGCCACCCCCGATGGGGATGCGAGGTTCGCCCGTCTGCTCCGCGAGGAGCTCGGCCTGGCCCTCCTGGTGGAATCGCAGAGACGCCAGGACGGTGTCCTGCACGTCCTGCGGGCCCTCGGGGGGCCGCGCCTGTTCTATTGGAACCGGATCCATCGGCATGGCCGGCCGCTCGATGCCGATTTCGGCACCGTCGTCCTGGTGGACCGGGCCGCCCTCGATCCGGCCTTCCCCTACCGGACCCAGGTCCGCACCTGGCCCTGGCCGGAGTATGGCCTGGTCTTCCTCGCGGGCGACGGCCGGCCGCCCATCGCCTCGCCGTGGTTCCGCCGGCATCCGGCCATTCTGGCCGACCTCGCCGCCCGCCCTCCGTTCCGGCGCGGCGGGCCGGCGGCCGAGCGCCGCGGGGAGTTTTTGGTCACCGCCGGCCCCGCCGCCGACAGCGGCTACCGCCCGATCGTGGTGGCCGCCCTGGCCGATGGCCAAGGCCAGGCATCGCGGAGCGACCAGGTCATCTTCTTCTTCCTGCTGGGCCTGGCGCTGGCGGCCTGGCGGTTCGGGGTCGAGCACTTCGTGTTCGGCCGCCGGGTCCGGATCCGGGTCGCCCCTCTGCTGGCGGGAACCTTCGTGCTGGCGGCCCTCCTGCCCCTGACCAGCGTCCGCTTCCTGCTCGAACGCTTCCTGGCGGAGAGCACCCGTCGCGCGGAGCAGGCCCTGGCTCGCGGCCTGACGGCCGATCTGCAACGGATCGACGAAGGCAGTCGCCTCGATCAGGCCTCGTTCACCGCCTGGCTCCGCGGGTATCCCGCGTTGCCGGGGGTGCAGGCGGAGATCCTGGCCGCCCGCCAGGCCCAGCCGGCACCCGCCTCCTTTGCCGTCTGGCTGACCGACCGGATCAACCGGGCGATGCCCGCCCCCCTGAGCTGGGGGATGGTCATCGACCCCGCCGGGCACGCCCACGCCGTCAACCCGGCCCAGCCAGGGGTGCCGGCGACCCTGTGGAAACCCAACCTCCTGACCCGCGTCATGTCCCGGCTGAGCCATGAACACCTGCGTCACCTCGATCCGGGCATCCCCCCCGGCCCCTGGGAGAGGCCGAAAAAGGCCCGGGCGGCCCCGGACCGGGACACGCTGGAGACGGAGCTGTTCCTCGACAACCTCAACGATCTGCTGGGTCCCTGCGCGTTCGCCATCCTGGTCTTCCAGCCGCAACGGACCTTCTTCTACCGTTCCATGGGCGAGGTGAATGTCCAGATGGGCAGCACCCTGTTTCTGGAGGGCCGCCCCGCCTTTTTCGTCCGCTGGTTCTGGCGCGACCTCTTCCACAACGAACGGTATCTGAAGAAGGTCCTGCCCCGGCCGGTCCTGGGGCGTGGGCCGGCCGACCTCCTCTGGGGCGGGAATACGTATCGCGGGGCCCACACCGGGTTCCCCCTCCAGCGCATGGCCCTGCAGGCCTTCTTTCCGCGCCTGGCCGCCCAGATCCAGGAGGCGTTCCGGTATGGCCGTTCCGTGCGCCTCAAGGATCTGCAGGCGCCCGGCCGACCGCTGGTCGAGATCGTCGCGGCCGATTCGTTCGTCGGCATGCTGGCCGGCCACCGGCCGACCACCCATCTCGAGCGACAAGCCAGGGACCGGCGATGGACCGCCTACGCGGGCCTGGGCGCGGGCACCGCCGCGGCGGCCCTCCTGGCCTGGCTCAGCGCGGCCTACTTCCTGGGGCCACTGCTGGAGCTGATCCGGCGGGTGAAGGACATCCGGGCGGGGCGGTTCGAGGCCCGGCTCGACGAGGGCCGGGGCGACGAGTTCGGTTCCCTGGCGCGGGTGTTCAACCGGCTGGCCCGCGGCCTGCAGGAGGGGAAGGTGCTGGAGCGGTATGTCTCGTCGTCGGTCCGGGAAGCCGTGCGCCGGAGCGACTCGGCGGCGGTCGACAAGACGGCCGAGGCCTGCGTCGCCACCGTGGTCTTTTCGGCCTTGTACAACTTTGCGGAATTTGCTCGCGGGCGGCCGGGCCCCCAGGTGGCGCAGGCCCTGCGCGAACACCTGGCGGTCTGCCGGGCGGCGGTGGGACGGTTCGGCGGGGAGATCGACAAGATGATCGGCGACAAGGTGATGATGGTCTTCCG
>CAZKPI010000443.1:0-4799 GCA_964554555.1 uncultured bacterium | reverse complement strand
GGCGGGGGAGGCCGCCGCCGCCGAGGGGGCGGTCGACATCCCGGCCGGGGAGACCCTGGTCATCTCGCCCCCCGACCCGCCGGCGCCGCCCGAATTTCTCGAGCACCTGCGCCAGGTCTTCGGCCCCGCCCCTGCCGTGGCCGCTGTCTATCTGTTCGATACCGCCTTCGGCGGGGCGGAGACCAGCCTGATCATCGGGGTCCTGCCCGCCCCCGGCCGGCCGCGGGAGGAGATCGACCGCCTGTGGCCCGCGGCCATCGCCGGCGTGGAGGGTTATCTGCCCGACCGGTCCTGCCTCGACTTCCTGATTCTGGACGACCCGGACCTGGTCGAGGTGGTCACCACCACCGTCGAGCCCCTGCCGCTCCGATGATGACCGCCGCGGCCGGCGGCCGCCGTCCGCCGATGAAGATCCTGTTGGCCGGGAGCCCTGACGCCGGCATCGGGGCCTTCCACCAGGCCCTCCAGGGGTTCGGTTTCGAGGTGGTGACGGCCTCCTCTGCGGCCGCCGCCCTCAGGGCGTTCCATGCCCAGCGGCCGCCAGTCGTGATTTTGCACGCCGGCCTGGCGGCCCGGGCTGGCCAGAACCTGGGCCAGCGCCTGCGCGAAGCCTCGCCGGACCTGCCCTGCTTCATGGTCCTCCTGCACGAAGGGGAAGAGGCGGAGTCGGTCGGGGAGGCGGTTCTGGGCCTGTTTGACGACGTGCTGTGCCGGCCCTGGAAGACCATCGAACTGCGGGCCCGACTGCGGACCTGGGAGCGGGTGGTCCGCCTGCAGGCCGACCTGCAGGCTGGTCTCGACCGGCTGGCCGCGGCCAATCGCCTGATCCTGCAGGCCAACGAGCAGATGAAGAAGGATCTCTACGCGGTGGCGAAGATCCAGACCTCTCTCCTGCCGGCCACCCTGCCGGTACTCGAAGGGGCGGAGTTCGCCTGGGCCTACCGGCCCCGCTCCGAGCTGGCCGGCGACGGGCTGAACGTGTTCCGGCTCGACGAGCACCATGTGGCCTGCTACATCCTCGACGTGTCGGGCCAGGGAACCTCCGCCGCCCTGCTGTCGGTCTCGCTCAGCCGGCTCCTGTCACCCTTCCCCGCTCAGTCCGCCCTGCTGAAGGAACTGGCCGCCGCCCCTCCGGGGTACCGCCTGCGGCCTCCATCCGCCGTGCTGGCCGATCTGAACCGCGATTTTCCGCTCGACCTGGCGACGAACGAGTTCTTCACGATCCTGTACGGCATCCTCGATCTGCGCAACGGCCTCTTCACCTACGCCTCGGCGGGGCATCCCCGGCCCGTGGTGGTGTCGAAGCGGGGGCGGTGCCGGCTGGTCCCTGCCGGTGGTCTTCCGATCGGATTCGTCGAGGGGGCGGCCTTCGCCGTCAGGAAACTGCGTCTGCAGGCGGGGGACCGGCTGTTCCTGTTCTCGGACGGGCTCCCCGATGCCATGAATGCCGCCCGGGTGCCCTTTGCCCGCGCGGGCATGCTGAAAGCCATGAAAGCCGTGGCCGGCCTTCCCCTCAAACAGGGGGTCGACCGGATCCTGGCCGCGGCGGAGGAATGGTGCGGTGCCGGCGGTCTGCATGATGACGTGTCCCTGCTGGCGCTCGAATTCCGGGGAACGGCCGCCCGGGGCGGCTGACGTCCTGACGAGGAGGAACCCATGTCGCACCAGGAACACGAAGCCGAGGCCCCGCGGGTGCTGTCGCTGGGGGTGTTGACCCTTTCCGACACCCGTGACGAGACCACCGACAAGTCGGGGGCCCTGCTGTTGGATCTCTTCCGGCAGGCGGGCCATCAGATCGTCCGCTATGCCGTGATCCGGGAGGACCCCGCTGTCATCGAGTCCACCCTGCGGGACTGGCTGGCGGGGCCGCTGGATGCCATTGTGACCAACGGCGGCACGGGCCTGACCTCGCGGGACGGCACCATCGAGGTGGCCCGCCGCCTGATGCAGAAGGAACTCGACGGGTTTGGCGAGCTGTTCCGGCTGGTCTCCTTCCACCAGATCGGCCCGGCCGCCATGCTCAGCCGGGCCACCGCCGGCCTCGCGGGGGGGCGCATTTTGATCTGCCTGCCCGGTTCGACGAAGGCGGTCCGCCTGGCGGCGACCCGGCTGATCCTGCCGCAGATCGGCCACATGATCCGCGAAGCCCGCCGCTGAACATCCTGACCGGCGCCTGAAAGCCAGTCGCTGAAAGCCCCCCCCTGAACGCCAGGCCCGATCCCTGGGAAAGAAAACCCGCCCGGGAGGACGGGCGGGCGGCGGGCGGAGAGGGGAGTGGGGCGTGGCCCCCGGCGGTCAGCCGCCGAACAGGTTCCCCAGCCAGGTCTTCTTGATGTCCTTGGTGAGCTTCTTGCCGGTCAGGAACTCCAGAATGCGGATCATCCCGGCGGCATAGTCGCAGGAGGAATCCTGCTCGAAGACGGTTTTCTGGTGTTCGATCAGCTCGGAGATCTGCTTCCAGCTGTCCTTGAGGGTGAAGTCGGCTTTGCGTTTCATGGCCGTCTCGATCTCCTCGAGGGTGCGGGAATACTGGGCGCCCTCGCGGTTGAGGACCAGCTTGATCTTCTCGGGCGGGTATTTCAGGTTTTCCATGACCTTCAGGCACTGGTGCATGCTCTTGATGTGGTTCATGTTGGGCAGCATCAGCAGGAAAATGGCGTCGGCCATGTCCATGGCGTTGATGGTGAGGTCCTGGAAGAAGGAATGGGTGTCGAGGATGACGTAGTCGAAGTGTTTGCGGGCGAGATCGACGAAAGCCCGCAGATGGCTCGAGTTGATCATTTCCGACTGTTCGGGCTTCTTGGGGGCGGCCAGCACAGAGAACCCCGACTTGTGCTCGACGAGATACTCCTTGAGCACCTCGGGCTTGTCGGTGGGGTTCTCGACGAGGTCGGCGATGGTGCGCTTGGGATGCAGGTCGAGCATGAAGGCAAGGTCGCCGAACTGCAGGTCGAGATCGACGAGCAGAGCCTTGGCCTGGGCCATCTTGGCGAGGCCGGCGGCGAGATTGGCGGTGAACACGCTCTTGCCTGCCCCGCTCTTGGGGCTGAAGGCCACCACCAGCTTGCCCAGCCTGGTCTCGACGGGGGCCTCGGGGGCGGCCGCGCGGAAGCGGCTTGACAGGGCCGTCATGATGCGCAGGGCGATGAAGGAATTGAGCCGCAGCATCATGTCGAAATCGCCCTTGGCGATGACCATGACCGTGGAATCGGTGGCGGTGCGCAGAGTGGCGTTGCGGGGGGCGCCGCCGACCAGGGCCATCTCGCCGAAGAAGCTGTCCTTGTCGGTGTGGGAGAGGGTCTTGATCACCTTTTCGGTGTCGCCGTCCTTTTTCAGGACCTCGACCTTGCCCTCCTTGAGGAGGTAGAAGGCGTCACCGATGTCCCCTTCCTTGAACAGCACGGTGCCTTTGGGGCAGAAGCGCTCCTTGGTGACCTGGCTGACCTTGCTCAGATCGGAGTCTTCCAGTCCTTCGAACAATGCGATCTTCTTCAATATGTCGAGAATACGAATCACTCCCTCTCAGAAAGATTTGCCAAAACAGGGCAGAGTATACCACACCAGGGAGTCGGTCGGGCTCCCGAGGGTTGCCATGGGTTCGCGGGGGACTACTTCCGCAAGGCGGCCGGCGGCTGGTCGCCCCCCGGGCCGGAGGACGGGGCGGCAGGCAGGGGCGGTGCGGGCGGGGTCTCCCCCTGGTCGGCGGGCAGGCCCATCACCTTCTGGTACAGCTTCTCGAGGGTTTCCATGTTGAGGACCTTTTCCCAGACCGACTCGGGCCCCTTCATGGAAATGAGCTTCACTTCCTTGGGGTTGACGGCGATGAAGGCCACCGGCTCGATGGTGGCACCGCCGCCGGACCCGCCGCCAAAGCCGACGGCATCCTTCTTGCCTTCGCCGCCGCCGGCGCCGAACCCGAAGGAGACCTTGGTCACGGGGATGATGGTCCAGTTCTGGACCGTGTGTGGTTCGCCGATCACCGTCTTGGAGTTGATGGCCACCTGCAGTTCGGAAAGGACGGTTTTGATCAAGGAATCGATACCCATCCTGGGGAACCTCCTCGAGATTGGGAGTTCATCTTACCAGAGATCGGGACGGAAGGGAATGGCAAAAAGAGACTCCCCCGGGGTGATGGAGGGAAAGCAGGCGGAATCACAGACGGACACGGATCGGGCCGCCGCTCCCGGACCGGCCATTTCCCCGAATCCCATGGCCGAGAGGCAGGATGGCAGGAGATCTTTTTCATGAAGGATCACGGACCGGGCCAGGGTCCGCGGCCCCGGCGGGCGGGCCCGACCCCGCATCGGGCGGGGTCCCCTTCCTGCCCTGGGGGGAGCCGGGGTCGTCAGCCTGGCCGTCCTTGGCATCTTTTCGGTGACGGTACCAGGTCCACAGGTCCCAGGCGGCGGACCAGACTTCACGGTCGAGAACGAAAGCCAGGGCGGCGTAGCCGATCCGCCAGGGATGGATGCCGAGGTCGGTCTGGACGCGGCCTCCCGCCGCGGGTCCCGTGAAGACCGGCCGAAAATCGAGATCGACCCGGGGCGGGAAGAACAGGCCCGCCGTCTGGTAGAAGAGGCCGGTGAACACTCCGGTCAGGTGGGGTTCGGGGAAACCGACGCGCATGGAGCCGGTGGTGCCGCGGTGGGAGAAGGTGCCGCGGGAGTTTTCCCAGGCGCGCCAGAAGATGGGGGAGGCCCGCCGCCAGACGAGGCGAACCTGCCGCAGGCGGTGCCGGCTCTGGCGGAACAGCTGGCGGCCGCGCCGCCGGGCGGCGCGGAGGGCCTTCTGCAGGCGCG
>CAZKPI010000442.1:0-4807 GCA_964554555.1 uncultured bacterium | reverse complement strand
CGACCTGGAAAGCGGTGGTCTTGCCGACCGAGAACTTGATCTCCTCGGTGCGGCGCTTCTCGCGCTGGCGGGCAACGGTCTGGGTGGTGGCCTCGACCTGCTGGAGGGCGCGCTGGACCTCGAGCACGGAGGTCAGCACCTCTTCCTGGATCAATTGCTGGAGGTTGCGGATGGCCTCCTCACGCTGTTGGCGGGCGAAGCGGGCCCGCCGGTCGCGGGCGCGGGCGGCGCGGCGGCCGGGGGCCAGCTCGAAGCGGAGCCCGGCCTGCAGATCGTAGGCCCGCATGCCGAACTCCTGGATGGTTTCGCCGAAGGTCTGGGCGTAGCCGGTCTTGCCGAGGGCGATGAAAAAGTCGAGCCGGGGCAGGAGGCCGTTGCGGGTCTGCACCAGTTCGAGCTCGTCGCGCTGGAGGAGCAGGCGGGCCCGCCGGAGCTCGGGCCGTGCCTCGAGGGCGCGGCGCAGGTGGGCGTCGACCTCGCGGATCTCGAAGTCGGGGACCTCGGGCAGGTCAGCCAGGGTCACCTTCGTTTCCCAGAAGCGGTCGCGGTCAGGGTTCAGCAGGCGCAGGAGGCTGATGCGGGCGGTTTCGGCGGCGCTCTCGGCGTTGATGACCGCCTCTTCGCGCAGGGCCACCTCGGCGGCGGCGGCCGCCAGTTCCGATTCGGGCAGACTGCCGAGGGAGATGCGGCGGGCGGTCTCGTCCTGCTGTTGGCGGGCCAGGCGGGCCGACGCGCGGACGATGGCCAGCTCCCGGCGGGTCAGCAGAAGCTGCCAGTAGGCATGCTCGACCTGGGCCAGCAGGGCCAGGACGTAGCCTTCCACCTCCTCCCGGGCCACCTGCACGTCGAGCTCGGCCTGCCGCACGGCGACCAGGTTGACGCGGGTGCCGGCGCCCTGGCGCAGGGGCTGGGTGAGGTCGAGGCCGAGGCGGCTGTCGAACAGGTTGGGGGCGCGGGCGGACCGGGCGCGGGTCAGGCCCAGCGAGACCGAGGTGCGGGTGCCGGACGGGGCGGTGCGGGTCCAGGCCGAGTCGAGCTCGGTGCGGTTCGAGACGTTGTCATTGATCGTCCCCAGCTGGGTGATCTGCTTGCCGAGCCGGTCGGTCATCGACCAGGAGGTGCTCACGGTCGGGTCGAACGCGGCCCGCGCGAGGTTGATGGCCTCGGTCTGCCGGTCGACTTCCAGCCGCTTGACCTCGAGATCGTGCTGGTGGACGAGCGACATGGCCACGGCATCCCCGAGCGACAGGCGCAGGTGGGGCCAGGTGGCCGGCAGGGGGCCGAAGGGGGTGACCTCCTCCTCGGGGAAGACCGCGGCCGGATCGAGGAGCAGGCCGGCGGGCAGGGCCGAGGAGACCGCCTCCAGCACGTGCTCGGTGGGGAAGGTGGCCGAGGCCGGTTTCCCGGCCGGTTCGAGGGAGGCAGGGTCAGCCGCGGGGGCTGGCGGGTCGGCCGGGGTGATGGGTGGTTCCGCGGTGGTCTGGCCGAAGACCCCCGCGGCCAGGGCCAGGCCCAGAAGGAGGACGGCGGCGGCCGGGCGAGGGCGGCCCGCGGCCGGCCGGGGGCGGGACGGGGGACGGTTCATGGCTTCACCTCCGGGGCGGCGGCCGGTTCCCTGTGGCCGGCCAGGCGCCGGAACAGCAGGAACACGGCGGGAATGATCACCAGGGAGATCACGGTCGAGCAGGTCAGGCCGCCGATGACGACGCGGGCCATCGGCGCCTGCACCTCGCCGCCGTCGCCCAGGCCGAGGGCCAGCGGAATCAGCCCGAGGATGGTGGTGAGGGCGGTCATCAGCACCGGCCGGAAGCGGTCCCGGCCGGCCTCCACGAGGGCGGGGACCAGGGGGGTGCCTTTCCCGATCAGGTCGTTGGCGTGGTCGACCAGCAGGATCGAGTTGTTGACGACGATGCCGCCGAGCATGATACAGCCGATGAACGACTGCACGTTGAACGTACTGCCGGTGATGAGCAGGGCGAGGATGACGCCGATCGCCGACAGCGGCACGGTGACCATGACGATCAGCGGGTCAAGCAGGGCCTCATACTGGACGGCCATCACCATGTAGACCAGCAGGATGGCCAGGACGAAGCTGAACAGCAGTTCGCGGAAGGCCTTCTGCTGTTCTTCGTAGTCGCCGCCGAGGGTGAGGGCAAACCCGTTGGGGAGGGGGATGGACCGCAGGCCTTCCGCGACCTTGGCCAGGACACTGCCCAGCGCTTCGCCGCCCGGGTCGGCGGTGACGTTGACGATGCGCTCCTGGTCGAGGCGTTCGATCTGCATCGGGCCAAGGCGCGAAACGATGCCGGCCACCTGACGCAGGGCCACCAGTTTCTGCTCGGCGTTGGGGATGGTGAAGTCGAGGATCTCCTCGAGACTGAGCCGCTCGGGGTCGAGGGCCTTGACCAGGATGCGGTACTCGTCGCCCCCCTCGCGGAAGTTGCCGGCCGGGGTTCCCGACAGGAGGGTTTCGATGAAGTCGGCGATCCGGGCGACGGTCAGCTTCTGGTCAGCGGCCCGCGCCCGGTCGATGCTGATCAGACGCTCGGGGGCGCCGGCCTCGCGGCTGAGCCGGACGTCGGCGATGCTGTCGATGCGCTCCAGGAGCATCTTTTCGACCTTCTTCGCCAGCGCGTCGGCCACCTCGAAGGTGTGGCCGCGGACCTGGATCTGCACCCGGTCGGTGCCGCCCGCGCCCAACCGGTTCATGAAGAAGCCCTGTCCTTCCCGGGTGCGGATCTTCACCCCTGGCAGGTGGGCCAGCGCCCTGGCCAGGTCGGCCGCCACCTGACTGCTCGAACGCTTCCGCTCGGAACGTGGAACGAGAGGGATCCGGAAGTCGGCCCGGTTGACCCCGCCACTGCCTCCGCCCGGGCCCATGCCGCCGCCGCCCACGCTGGTGACCATGGTGGTGCGTTCGGGGACTTCGCGTTCGATGACCTTCTCGATGGCGACGGCCACCTGTTCGGTCAAGCCCAGGCGACTGCCGACTTCCAGTTCGGCGGTGACGCGCACTTCGGACTCGTCGGCCTGGGGCATGAACTCGGTGGGGATGCGGCGGGCCAGGGAAAGACAGCCGGCCAGGACGAGGATCACCAGGGTCAGGCTGGACCATGGCCGGCGCAAGACCCATTCCAGGGTTTCAACATACCGGTCGTGGAAAAAGCCGAGCAGTCCGGGGAGCGATGCCTCTTTCCGCGCGGCTGTCCGCCCGGCTGGCACCTGCCGTTCGGTCAGGATCTGGGCGCTCAGCATGGGGACCAGGGTGATGGCCACCACCAGGGAGCACAGCAGGGAAAAGCCGACGATCCAGGCGAGCTGTTTGAACATCAGGCCGGTCATGCCTTCCACGAACAGCAGGGGCAGGAAGATGGCCACCGTGGTAAGGGTCGACGCCAGGATGGGCATGGCCACCTCGCCGGCCCCCTCGATGGCGGCATCGACGACCCGCATCCCCTTCTCGCGCAGGCGGAAGATGTTCTCGAGCACGACGATCGAGTTGTCGACCAGCATGCCGATGCCCAGGGCGACGCCGCCCAGGGACATGATGTTGAGGGTGAAGCCGTTGTAATACATCAAGGCGAAGGTGGCGATGATCGACAGCGGGATCGAGGTCGAAATGATGATGGTACTGCGCAGGTCGCGCAGGAAGTAGAGGAGCACGATGACGGCCAGCAGGCCGCCGGAGAGGGCCGACGAGCTGACGTTGTTGATCGACCGGCGGATGTATTTCGAGGTGTCCATGATCGGGGTGAGGTGGAGCTGGGGAAGGTCGCGGTTGATGTTCTCGATTTCGGCCAGCACCGCGTCGGCCACCTCGACGGTGTTGCGCCCCGACTGCTTCTGGACGCTGATACGCAGGCCGGGTTCGCCGTTGACCCGGACCACCGACCGGTTCTTCTGCCAGCGGTCTTCGATATCGGCGATCTCGGCGAGCCGGATGCGGGTGGCCCCGTCCTCCCGGATCACGACGTCACGCAGTTGTTCGATCTGGAAGAACTCGCCCGGGGTGCGGACGAGGTATTCGTAGTTGCCGGCCTCGATGAGGCCGGCCGGCCGGCTCAGGTTGTCGGCCTTCAGGCGGCTGACCACCTGGTCGGGCCTGATGCCGAGGGCTTTCAGCCGGCCGATGTGCAGGTTGACGTGGATCTCCCGTTTGCGGCCGCCCATGATGTCGACGGTGGCCACGCCGGGGATGCGCTCCAGGCGGTATTTGACCTGGTCCTCGACCAGTTTCAGGAGCTGGACCGGGTCGAACCTCCCGGAACACCCGAGCACCAGGATCGGGGTGTTGGCCAGGTCGAACTTGCGCAGGGTGGGCCGCTCGACCCCTTCGGGGAGGCGGGCCAGGATGCGGTCGATCCGGTCGCGGATGTCGTTGGCGGCGGCATCGAGGTCGGTGCCCCAGGCGAAGGTGACGCGGACACTGCACCGCCCCTCACTGCTGGTGGAGGAGACCTCCTCGACCCCCGGGACGGCGCTGAGGGACTGCTCGATCGGCCTGGTGATCAGGGTTTCGACCTCGACCGGGCTGGCATTGGGATACTCGGCGGACAGGGAAATGGTCGGGTAGGTGATGTCCGGCATCAGGTCGATGGGCAGGTGGCGCAGGGAGACGACGCCGAAGATGACGACGATCAGCATCAGCATGGTGATGCCGATCGGACGGCGGACGGACCAGGTCCAGACGTTCACGGCGTGACCTCCGTCGCAACGCTGGTGACGGGAGCAGGTGCCGGAACCGGAGTCGGAGCCGGAACCGGAGTCGGAGCCGGAACCGGAGTCGGAGCCGGAACCGGAGTCGGAG
>CAZKPI010000441.1:0-4807 GCA_964554555.1 uncultured bacterium | reverse complement strand
TGGCGGCCAGCGCCCCGTCGATGCCCTGCGCCCGCCGCAGGCCGAATTCGAGGACCGGCTCGCCCTGGGTGCTGAGGCAGATCCGCGCCGCCTTGGTGGCGATCAGGCTCTGGAAGTTGATCATGTTCAGCAGGGCCGTCTCCAACAGCTGGCACTGCACCAGGGGCCCCTGCACCCGGACCAGAGGCTCGTGCGGGAAGACCACCGTCCCCTCGGGGATGGCGTCGATGTCGCAGGAGAACTCCATCTTGCTGAGGTAATCAAGGAAACCGGCGTCGAACAGCGGCTGGCCGTCGTTCCCCTTCAGGGTCGCCAGAAACGCGGTGTCGGCCTCCACGAACCGGAAATTCCGCACGAAATCGAGCACGTAGCTGAGGCCCGCCGCCACCGTGAACCCGCCCTGGAACGGGTTCTTGCGGAAAAACAGGTTGAACACCGCCTCTTTTTCCATCGTTCCCGTCTTCCAGTAGCCGTAGGCCATGGTCAACTGGTACAGGTCGGTCAGCAGGGAAAGGGAAGGCCGGTACAGCTCGGAAAGCCCGTTCATGGTGGAACTCCTTGCCAGGTTCTGGTGCCGCCAGTGTAGCACACCCGCCCCCCTGGTTTGTGGGGGCGGAAGGCAGGCCGTCTTTGGTGCCGGCCCGGTCCGGAGGAGGAAAGGCCCGGCCCCTACTTCAGGCCGTCCACTCCAACATCCTGCAGGTGCCCCAGCTGGGCCAGACAGAAAGCCAGGTCCTTGGTCCGCCGGATGACACTGCCATGCTGGGGGGCCAGGATCTCCGCCGCCAGCCCCTTCACGATGTCCACGGCCCGGTGCAGGGCCTTGTTGCAGGGCATGACCCGGCGGTGGAACTCCAGGAACTCCGGAATGGGGCAATACTCGGCGTGCCGGGGGCAGTTCCGGTAATCGCCGCAGGCGAAGCATTCCTCGTTCAGGTCCAGGAACAGGTGCCACTGCGAGGAATAGCTCCCGAACAAGTCCCCGGTGAACAGGGTCCGCGTCAGGTCGTCGAAGGTCACGAAACTGCCGGCGGCGTGGGTATAGGGGGTGGGAACGGTCTGCAGACTGCGCGTCTGCAGGGTCAGCCGTTCCCCGACGCTCTCGAGATCGACCAGCAGGGAGTGCCGGCTCCGCTCCACATAGTGCCGCAGGAAGATGTTGTTGGAGCCATAGGAATAGATTCGGAGTCCGGGATTGCCGCACAGGTCGAGGAAGTTGGGGATGGACCCGCACAGGTCGGGGTCGTAGTGCTGGTAGATCAGGCCGGTGATCTGGTCGGGATGCACCCCAACCTCGAGGATCTTCATCATCACTCCGGCGAAGGAGGGCCGGCTCCCGCTGTCGATCACCATCGCCTGCTCGCCATCGACGACCAGGTAGGCGTTGCAGTGCAGTTTCTCCTCCGGATCGTGGACGCCGACCCAGTAGATGCCCTCCGCCACGCGGATGGGGTGGTCATAGTTCAGATTGCCCAGGGGCACGGCCTCATCCTTTCCCGACCGGACGCGGTCCGGTGACGAAGAAGGCCCTCATCGGCGCCTTGTTCTTGAGGGGGATCTCCCCCCGCGGCTCGAAGGTGAATTCCTCCCGGGCCTGCTCCCAGGTGCGCTCCGACACGTTCACCCGCCCCTTCTCGCCGGACGATTCAAACCGGGAGGCGGTGTTGACGGCATCGCCGAACACGTCGAACTGCATCCGGTCATGACCCACCACCCCTCCCATGACCTGGCCCGAATGGACGCCGATCCGCATCTCGATCGGCAGGGGCTGGCCCTCGTTGAACGTCAGCAGGAACGCCTGGCAGGCCAGGGCGGCCCGGACGGCCCGCACCGCATGGTCGGGCAGGGGATCGGGGGCCCCGAAGAAGGCCATGTAGGAATCCCCGATGGTTTTGATCTTGGTGCCGCCCTCCCGCCGGACGATCTCGTCGAGCCCCGAAAAGAGGGTATGCAGGCGCTGGATGAGCATCTCGGCGGGCATCCGCTCGGCCAGCCGGGTGAATCCCGCGCAGTCGGTGAACAGGATGGTGCCGTCGAAGGACCGGGGGGGATACCCGCCCGTCCGCTTGATCTCCTCCGCCACCGCGGGTGGCAGGGTGTTCTGCAGGAGCCCCTCGACGCGCTTCTCCAGGGCGACATACCGCTGGACGAGATCCTTCAGCAGGCGGCGCTGGATGGCCGAATCCTCGAGGGCGGCCAGGGCTCCGAGCAGTTCACGGGACAGGACCCGGGTCGCATCCTCGATGTCCTGGGTGCTCCGCATCAGCCCGGAAATGGCGGTGGTTTTCATGGCAACTCCCGACACCAGGGTAGCCCACCAGGAGCGGGAATTCAATGGGCCCGCGGCCCCGCCGGCCCGCCTTTTCCTCCCCTTCATCCAGGTGCTATCATGAAACCTGCCGCCTTTTCCCAATGGTTCCATCCGAAAGGAGACCCTGATGGCCACCCAGAAGGAACTTCTCGAGCTCGCCGACCTGTTCATCCAGAATGAGGAAACCCTTGCCGAATTCTACCTGGCCTGCCAGGACCTGTTCCCCTCGCACCGTGAACGTTTCCTCGACCTCGCCGAGCAGGAACGGGCCCATGCCAGGATCTTCACCCAGGTGAAAACGGCCATCCAGGAGAAACCCGACGCCTTTTCCCCCGGGCGGTTCCTTCCCCAGACCCTGCAGGTGATGATCACGGGCGTCCGCCAGAAGATCGGGGAATTGCGGGAGCGGAAGCTCAACCCCAACTACGCCCTGACCTACATGCTGGACACCGAGAACTCCCTCCTGGAAGGCGAAATCGCCAAAGCCTTCCAGACGGATGACACCCAGGTCCGTGACCTTCTGAACGCCGTCCAGCAGGCAACCGCGTCCCACCGGGAGACCCTCCGCACCATTTTGCAGAAGGAGCGCAGGTAACCCGGGCGGAGCCCTTCCGCCACCCCCGCCAAGCGCCATCACGACACGCTTCCCGGCGCCGGCGCGGCCTTCCTCTCTGCCCATGGCCCCCCGGCCCGCCCCCGAAACCCGGGACCGATGGTCGCGGCGTGGGGTCGTTTTCCCAGCAAGGGGCACAGCCGGCGACCCTGGAGGTTTGGACTCCCCGGGCGAAGACGGCCCGGGGGACCAAAGCCGGGGAGGGGTTTCCTCCCCGCGATGGGCTGGGGGAAGGCATCGACGGGACGAGGGCCGTTGTGCTAAAATCGGCTCCAGCACAAGATGTCACTCCAGATCCAGGACCTTTCGAAGGCCTTCAGCGTGCGCACCCTCTTCCGGGGGGTGAGCTTCGCCGTGCCGCCCGGCGAGCGCATCGCCCTGGTGGGCCGCAACGGGTCGGGAAAGACCACGCTCATGCGCATCATCCTCGGTCAGGAGACCCCCGACACCGGCCGGGTGGTGCGGCCCCGTGACGCCCGCATCGGCTACCTGCCGCAAGAGATCTTCCTCGCGCAGGACGCCGCCTGGAACGCCGAGCGCGCCACCGCCACCCTGTGGGACCTCGCCACCCAGGCCTTCGCCCCGCTCTTCCGCCTCCAGGAGGAGATCCGCCAGGCCGAGGCCCGCCTCGCCGCCGAGCCCCAGGTCCATGCCCACCAGGAGCGCCTCGACGTCCTGCAGACCCGCTTCCAGGACCAGGGCGGGTTCACCTGGCAGGCCCGCACCGTGCGAGTCCTCAAGGGCCTCGGGTTTCCTGAGGGCCGGTTCCACGACCCGTTGCGCACGTTTTCGGGCGGCTGGCAGATGCGGGCCTACTTCGCCCGCCTGCTCCTCACCGAGCCCGACTTTCTTCTGCTCGACGAACCCACCAACTACCTCGACATCTCCTCCATCGCCTTCCTCGAGGAATACCTGGGCGACTATCGCGGCGGCATGCTGATCGTCTCCCACGACCGCTACTTCCTCGACCGCCTCGCCACCTCGGTCGCCGCGCTGCCCCCCGACGGGGCGCGGGCCTACCGCGGCAACTACTCCCAGTTCCTCGACGCCCTCGACTCCTGGATCCAGGAGGCGGAGGCCGCCAAGGAACGCCAGGACAAGGAACGCCGCCGCATCACCCGCTTCATCGAGCGGTTCCGCTACAAGAACACCAAGGCCTCCCAGGTGCAGAGCCGCATCAAGATGCTCGAGAAGTGGGACGAAGTCCAGACCTTCCAGACCGAGCGCAGTCTCGACTTCTCCTTTCCCCCCTGCCCCGCCAGCGGCGAGACCGTGCTCACCGCCGAGAACCTCAACCGTTCCTACGGCGGCCACCACGTCCTCAAGGACGTCGGGTTCACCCTCTGCCGCGGCGACCGCCTCGCCATCATCGGCGAGAACGGCACCGGCAAATCGACCCTGATGCGCATCCTGGCCGGCGCCGACCCCCAGTTCACCGGCCGTCTCGAACCCGGCTTCCGCGTCCAGCAGGGCTACTTCGCCCAGGACGAGGAGATCAGCTTCGAGGGCGAGGAGACCGTCTGGCAGAGGATGCTCCGCGACTGCCCCTTCGACATGGTGCCGCAACTGCGGAACCTGCTCGGCGCCTTCCTGTTCTCCGGCGACGACGTCGAACGGCCCGTGCGGGTGCTGTCGGGCGGCGAGAAGAGCCGCCTGGGCCTGGCCCGCCTGATGCTGCGGCCCTTCAACCTCCTGCTGATGGACGAACCGACCAACCACCTCGACATCGCCAGCCGGGAAGCCCTCCTGCAGGCGCTCGACGCCTTCCCCGGCACCCTCATCCTCGTCTCCCACGACCGGTTCTTCCTCGACTGCCTCGCCACCCGCATCCTGGCCCTGCGCGACGGCCGGGCCATCGCCTACGAAGGCAACTACAGCCAGTA
>CAZKPI010000440.1:4250-4814 GCA_964554555.1 uncultured bacterium | reverse complement strand
CCCGTGCTGGGCGAGACCCTGGCCGCGGCCCGGCTCGGCCTGGGCGACCTCGGCCAGGTGGCCTGCACCGCCGGCCCGGGCCTGCTGGGTCCTCTGCTGGTCGGCCTGGCCACGGCCAAGGGCCTGGCCTGGGCTCTCGGCCTGCCCCTCGTCCCCGTCCACCACCTGGAAGCCCACCTGGGCGCCGCCTTCCTGGCCCGCGAGCAGGATCCGGTCTACCCCTACGTGGGCCTGATTGTGTCGGGCGGCCACTCGACCCTGGTGCTGGCCGCCGGCCCGCGCGCCTTCACCACCCTCGGCCGTACGGCCGACGACGCCCCCGGCGAGCTGTTCGACAAGATCGCCCGCCACCTCGGCCTCGGCTACCCCGGCGGCCCCGTCGTGCAGAAGGCCGGCGAGGGGGGCGACCCGGCCCGGTATCCTCTGCCGCGGCCTCTGAGCGGGCGGGGCTACAGCTTCAGCTTCAGCGGCCTGAAAACGGCCGTCCTCCACGTGGTGCGGACCGAGGGCGACCGCCTCGACCGGCGCGATCTGTGCGCCAGCCTGCAGGCCGCCGTCGCCGAT
>CAZKPI010000440.1:0-4215 GCA_964554555.1 uncultured bacterium | reverse complement strand
CGGCACCCCCCGCGTCGTGGTGGCGGGCGGGGTGGCGGCCAACGCCGTGCTGAGGGCCCGCCTCGAGGCCCTGGCGGCGCGCCGCGGGTTCGAACTGCTGGTGCCGCCGATCGCGCTCTGCACCGACAATGCCGCCATGGTCGCGGCCCAGGGTTTCCACACCGCCGCCGCCGCGGCCGGCCCCGCCGGCCCCGCCGCCGGTGCCTTCGACGATCCCTTCCGGGTCAACGCCCGCGCCGACTGGGCCATGGGCGACCCCCTGCCGCTCGAGTGAGGTGAACATGGAATCCGGCATCATCCGCGTGCTTCCCCCCGAGGTCGTGAACAAGATCGCCGCCGGCGAGGTCGTCGAGCGGCCGGCCTCGGTGGTCAAGGAACTGCTGGAGAATGCCATCGACGCCCAGGCCCGCAGTATCGAGATTGAGATCAAGGAAGGCGGGCAGAAGCTGATCGAGATCACCGACGACGGGGTGGGCATGACCCAGGCCGACGCGGTGATGGCCTTCACTCCGCATGCCACCAGCAAGATCGGCCACGAGGAGGATCTCGACCGCCTGTCGACCCTCGGCTTCCGCGGCGAGGCCCTGGCCACCATTGCCGCCGTCTCCCGCGTCTCGCTGGTCACCCGCCACGAGACCGCCGCCGCCGGCACCCGTGTTCAGGTCGATGGAGGCCGCATCCTGCAGGTCGAGCCCGCCTCCTTCCCGCGGGGCACCCGTCTGCAGGTCAAGAACCTGTTCTTCAACGTCCCCGCCCGCCGCAAGTTCCTCAAGTCGGTTCAGACCGAGATGGCGCAGATCTCCGACATCGTCTGCCATTACATGATGGCCTATCCCGAGATCGCCTTCCGGTTCACCAAGGGGAACATCCCCCTGGCGCACACCGCCGGGTCCGGCCAATTGCTTGACGCCATCCTTGCCGTCTACGGCCCCGAGGTCGCCCGGGGGCTGATCCCCCTGGCCGAGCCCAAGATGCTCGCCGGCTCGGGCGGCTCGATCCGCGGCTTCATCTCAAAGCCCAACGACGCCCGCCCCTCGCCCCGCTACCTGACCACCCTGGTCAACCGGCGCTTCGTGCGGTCGAAACTGCTGTCGCAGGCCATCGCCAAGGCCCTGTCGGCTTTCTTCCCGCGCGGCCGGTACCCGGTGCTCGTTCTCGACCTGCGTCTGCCCCCTGACGCTGTCGATGTCAACGTCCACCCTCAGAAGACCGAGGTCCGGTTCCGCGACGAACGCTGGATCTTCGGCCTCGTCTGGGAGACCATCCAGGCCAGCCTGTCAGGACTGCGGCTGGTCGGGGCCGCCGACGGTATTCCCGGGGCCGGTTTCGTGCCGGGATCAGGCCCCGAATCTCCCGGTACGGCGGACGACGGGGCCGGAACCGACGACCTGGCGGGCGACGCTTCCGCGGGCGACGCTCCCGCGGGCGACGCCCCCGCCCCCTCCGCGGCGGGAACGCCCCCCTCGCCGGCGGGGCGGACCCTGTTCCCCGGGTTCGGCACCCCCACGCCCCTGCCGGCCGGCGGCAAGCTGTACGAGCTCAAGGACTCCGAGCACCACGGACCGGCTTCGGTGCCCGCCGGTTCCCCCTTCGAGCGTGTCCTCACCCTGCGCGAGCCCCGCCTCCTCGCCCAGATGATGAACGCCTACCTGCTCGGGGAAGACCAGGAAGGCATGTTCGTCATCGACCAGCACGCCGCCCACGAGCGCATCCTGTTCGACACCTACGTGCGCGCTTACGGCGATGCCCGCGTGGCCTCTCAGCCCCTGCTGTTCCCCATCCCGCTCAAACTCCTGCCCTCCGAGCGCATGCTCTTGAAGGACCGGGCCGGCGAGCTCGAGGACCTGGGCTTCGCCCTCCAGCAGGAGGAAGACGGCCAGTTCTACGCCACCGCTGTCCCCATCCTCGGCGACCGGGCCGCCCAGAACGAGGTCATCCAGGAACTGCTGGGCCAGGTGCTGGGGGGCATGGAAAACCGCTCGCTGGCCGAGATCAAGACCGATCTGCTGAAGATGATGGCCTGCAAGGCCGCCGTGAAGGCGGGCGACCCGCTGAAGGAGCCCGAGATGCGCTCCCTGCTCGACCAGCTGTTGAAGACCGACAACCCCTTCACCTGCCCCCACGGCCGGCCGGTGGTGCTCCGCCTGTCGCGGCGCCAGATCGAGCACGGTTTTCTGCGGTGCTGAAGCGGCCCCGGCTCGTCGCCCTTCTCGGGCCCACCGCCAGCGGCAAGAGCGCGCTGGCCCTGCGGCTGGCTCGCGACCTCGGCCTCGAGATCGTCAACTGCGACTCCCGCCAGATCTACCGGGAGATGGACATCGGTACCGCCAAGCCCACCGCTGAGGAGCGGCGCGCCGTTCCCCACCACCTGCTCGACCTGGTCTCCCCCGCGGAGCCATTCAGTGCCGGCGATTACCTGCGCGCCGCCCGTCCCTGCCTGGAGGGCTTGTGGCGGGCCGGCCGCGTGCCCTTGCTGGTCGGCGGGACCGGCTTCTACTTCGACGCCCTGCAGAACGGTTTGCCGGAGGTGCCCGCCGACGCGGGCGGCCAGGAGCGATGGCAGGCCCGCCTGGACGCCGAGGGACTGCCCGCCCTGGTCGATGAACTGCGGCGCCGCGACCCGGAGGGCGCGGCCAGGGTCGATCTGGCCAACCCCCGGCGGGTGCTCAGGGCCCTGGCCATCATCGAGGCCACCGGCCGTTCGCTCGCCGCCGCCCATCGCCGGGTCGGGGCCCTCGACGCCGAGTTCCTGGTCCTGGTCGGCACCCGCCCTCGCCATGACCTCTGGGAGCGCATCCGCCGCCGGGTGGGGGAGATGGTGGCCGCCGGCCTGGCCGACGAAGCGCGGAGACTGCTGGCGGCCTACGGGCCCGCCGCGCCCGGGCTACAGGCCATTGGCTACGCCGAGTGGGTGCCGTTTGTGCAAGGCGTTGTCGATGTCGACGAGGTCGCCAGCCAGATCGTCATCCACACCCGCCAGTATGCCAAGCGCCAGGAGACCTGGTTCCGCAAGCGGCCGGGGGTTCCCCTGCTGGCCTTCGACGACCCCGCCCTCCCCGGGCGGCTGACCGCCGACATCACCCGCTTCCTGGCGGGCTGACTTTCCAGGGAGGACCCGGCGGGGCAGGGACGCCGGTCCACCCGGAGGTCCGGGTCCGACCCGGGGATGCGGCACTCCAAACGGCGTCCCTGCCTTCGCCGTCTTCCCAAATCTTCCTCCACGTCCACGCCGTTCCCCAAACTCGCCCTGCACCCTCCCCGCTCTCTCTCCAACAGACCGTCCTGGCTTCCTCCCCGTCTGCGCCTTGGCTTTTCTCCGGGATCCCGTGATATACTCTAAGGGAAGTTCCCCAACATGCCGAAATCAGGTATGAATCGTAATCTCCCCGGTTGGCCCGGGGGCAGAGCACGGCAAGGAAAAGCCCGCCAGGCGTGCTTTCCCGCCGTTTCGGAGGTGCATGCTTGAGGGAACCCACCGATCTGGAAATCACGGCAGGTGTCCGGCGCGAACTCTCCAGCCGGCGGGTCGATCTCGGCAAGATGAAGTTCCAGGTGGCCGCCGGCGCGGTCTCCTTCACCGGGGATCTCGGCTTCGTCGGTCTGGAGAAGACCAACGACGAGATCGCCGTCGAGATGAAGTTCATCGAGAGCAGTCTGCGGGCCATCCGGGGCGTGAAAAGCCTGCACTTCGACCTGGGCAACTGGGCCAAGGCGGAATCCGGCAGTTGGGAACCGAAAACCGTGGCGAAACCCGGCGGTCAGGCCCTGGTGGCGGGTGAGGGCATCCATTGTCCGGAGTGCGACGCCGTCATCCGGTTCTGCCCCTGTTGCGGGAAGCCCCTCGCGGGCGGGGAAGTCGCCACCCGGGCGGTTTCGACCGGGACGGCGGCGATGCGCGCCTTCCCCAAGAAGATCGAACCCTCACGGCCCATTCTGGCCAAGCCGCTCGCGCCTTCCCTCATCGGCTTGAAAGGGAAACTGCCGGACACCCGCACCCAGCGCCTCGAACCCGTGAAACCGGGCCCGGTTCCCCTCAAGCCTCTTCCCGCCACGGAACCGCCGGCGGGTGGAAGTGCCCCTGAGGAGGCCAAACCCGCTCCCGCTGTCCCTCCTGCCCCCCCGGCGCCTGCTCCGGGCCTGCCCCCGTTGGGCGAACGGAAACCGGCGGCCCCGGTCGTTCCCCTGAAACCCCTCGGGGCACCCCAGCCCCTGCCG
>CAZKPI010000439.1:0-4821 GCA_964554555.1 uncultured bacterium | reverse complement strand
CGCCCGCCCCCGAAGCCGGCCCCGCGTCCAGCGGACAACCGGCCTGAAATCTGGTATCCTGGCGGTACCGTCACCGCCAGTGAGCCACCAGGAATCTGTCCATGAACACATCTCTGCTCGTCTCCCTTCCTCCCGGTCAACTTCGCCTCGGCCTCGTGGAGGCCGACGGCCTGCGGGTGGCCCCGTCCGACCCCGGCTATCTGAACGAGATCCGGGAGGAGATCCGGCCTCTGCTGGCCCCCGACTGGGTCTACCCCGACCACCTGCAGAAGGGCATCCGCAGTCTTTTGAAGGCCTATGGGTTCCATCCCTCGGGGCGGAACCGGCCGGCCTCCGAATTCCTGGTCAAGGACCTGCAGGCCCGCGGCTGTTTCAACGCGATCAACAACGTCGTCGACATCAACAACCACCTGTCGCTGGTCTCGCACCTGCCCATCAGCATCCTGGACCTCGACCTGGCCGGGCCCAGCCTGTGCCTGCGGGTCGGGGGAGAAGGCGAGGAATACGTCTTCAACCGCGAAGGGCAGGTGCTGTCGGTGAAGAACCTGCTGGTGATCGCCCGCGGCGAGGGCGACCGGGCCGCCCTGGGCAGTCCGGTGAAGGACTCGCACGCCACCAAGATCCGCGAGGAGACGCGGCGGGCTTTCGGCGTCGTCTACACCGCCGCCACCATCACCCCGGAGGAGGAGCTGGCGGAACTGCTGAAGCGGTTCGTCCGCCTGCTCGAGACCAGGGCCGGCGCCACGGCCGCCACCTGGAAGATCCTGGACGGACCGAAATGACCTGCGACCGGCCGGCCGCCCCGGGCCGGTCCAGACCCGCGCGACAAGCGCCGGAGGAGGATGTATGAAGAGGTTCCTGCTGGTTGTTCTGGTGCTGGGCCTGACCTGGGGGCTCACGGGGTGCTTCGGCACGGAAGCGGCCCTTGAAAAGCAGATGAAATCCCCCGATCCCGAGGTCCGGCGCGAGACCGCCACCCAGCTCGGCGAGCTGGCCACCCCGCGGGCCCTGCAGATTCTCGAGCTGAACCGCGACGACCCCGATTTCCGCGTGCGCGATGCGGTGCGGGCGGCGATCGACGTGATCAACAAACGGACCTTCATGAAGTAGGCCCCGCGGTGCGGATCGCCGTGGCGGTTGCCCGCCGCGACGGCCGGGTGCTCGTCCAGCGCCGCTGGCGGGGCGGCCGGTTCGTCGATGAGTTCCCGTGCGGCAAGGCCGAGGCGGGCGAGGACTTCACCGCCGCGGCCATCCGGGAACTGCGCGAGGAGACCGGCCTTGAGGCCAGCCCGGCCGCCGATCCCCCGGTGGTGGGGGAGACGGCCGGGGGACAGGCCATCGCCTACGTGTTCCTCGACCTGCCGGCCGGGGCGGAACCGCGCCAGACCGACCCCCGCCGGCGGCAGACCTTCACCTGGGAGCGCCTCGACGACCTGGCCCGTTCCTCACGTCTGGCCGGGTTTCCCGCCCGCGACCAGGTCTTCATCCGGACGGGGACCTGATGGACCAGGAGACTCCCGGGCCGGACGCCGCCAGACCGCCGTGAACGATTGGTGGCGCCGGTTCCGGCGCTGGTGGTCGGGAAGGCTCGCCGACTGGCGGGGCGGCACGACGGTTCTGCTCGAGATCGTCCGCGAGTGCAACCAGCGGTGCGCCTATTGTTACCGGCTTCCCGACAGCCGCGGGCCCACCCGCCGGCTGACCCCGTCCGAGCTCGACACAGTGCTGGAGCGGCTGACCGCCCACTTCGGCCGGCTCCGGCTGACCATCACCGGCGGGGAACCCACCCTGCATCACGACCTCGAGGCGATGGTCCGCCGGTGCGCGGCGGTCGACCCGGCCGCCACCCTGATCACCAACCTGTCGACGATGACGCCGGCCCTGGCCGGCCGCCTGCGGGGCGCGGGCCTGCGCGGCATCCAGGTCACCTTCCTGTCGCCCGTACCGGCCGAACACGACGCCCTGTGCGGGGAAGGCGCGTTCGACCGGTGGCTGGCCGGCCTGACCCACGCCCGGGAGGCGGGACTCGAGGTCGGCGCCATCCTGCTGGTCACCCGCCCGACCGCCCGGCGGGTGCCCGAATCCCTGCGGTTCCTGCTCGGCCTCGGTCTGGGCAGTTTCCTGGTCAACCGCTACAATGGCGGCTTTCCCGCCACCACCGGCCGCCACCCGGCGGCGGTCCCCGAAGCCCCGGAGCCCGCCGCGGCCGACCCGGCCGGCCTGTTCCTGACCGGCGGGGATCTCGACCGCTTCCTGGCCGACCTGGAGGCGGCCGGGGCGCGCTGGAACCTCACCATCCCGCTGGGGGTGCCCATTCCCTCCTGCCTGGCCGACTTTCGGCGGTATCCCCACCTGGAGTTCTCGGCCTGCCCGATCGGACGGGACGGCGGCATGTACTGGGCGGTAGGGGCCGACGGCGGCCTGCGGGCCTGCAACCACCTGCCTGAACCCCTGGGCAACCTTTTGACCACGCCCGTCGCCGGCATCCTGCACGGCGAACCCTGGCGGCGTCTCCTGCAGGAACTGGCCGCGGTGCCGGCGCCCTGCCGCGCCTGCCCCACCTTCGCCCGGTGCCGCGGCGGGTGCCGCGGGGCGGCCGCCACCTGGACCGGGTCGCCCGCCGGCCCCGATCCGTGGGTGGAGAGGGTGCTGGCCGAACGCTCCTTTGGGGAAAGACCTCCCGGCTAGCGCCGCTCCACCAGGCGCGACAACAGCCGGGCCTGTTCGCTGGTCATCTTCCCCTCCTGCTGGAGGGCCTCGAGGTATCTCTGGCAGTCGTGCTTGATCTCGTCGATGGCCGATGGCTCGATCTCCTCGGCATCCGAGACATAGCGGGGCCGGTAACAGGTCCGGAAGTTCAGCACCGAGCCGAGGGTGACGATCCCGAAGAGGATGCCGAAGACCTGCAGGAACTGCACCTCCCCGAAATCGGGCATGGGGGCGAAGAACAGCGCCCCCGTGACCACCATGCCGATCAGCACGAGCACCAGCCAGGCATAATACCCTTTCCGCTTGCGGGCGAATGTCTCGAGCATCTTCTCATGCCGCCACAGCAGGGGAAAGCTGACCGGGCCATCGTTGCCCAGCAGGCGCGCGCCGTCGCCGAAGGGTCCCGCATCGGCGGCATCCCCGCCGGGGCGCGCCGCCGCGGCAGTCAGCAGGGGGAAGAACCTCTGCATGGTGTCGGGGGAACCGGCCGGCATCATGGGAAAGCCATAGGGGTCGGGCAGGGGCAGTCGCGGTTCAGACCGGGAGACCCAATCCTTCCAGACCCGGGCGGGGGTGGGGGTCAAAACCTCCTTCCCATCGCCGCCGCTTCCCTCGTCCTTCCCCGTGAGCAGTTTGGCTTCCATGGCCCGGGGATCCCCCAGGTACAACCCGGCCGCCTCCTCGGTCATCACCCCGTCCATCGCGGCCAGCTCGCACCGCCCCAGGGAGGAGCCCCACGCGTTGCGGGCAACCCGGAGCTTGCGGAGCGGCCAGCCGAGCTCGGACCGGTCACGCTCGAGGTTTTCGAGGAACGGGGAGAGCGGGGAACGGGGCTGGATGAAGCGGAGGTCGGCGAGGAATCCGTAGCCCAGGCCGGCCACCAGCCCGTAGCTGGCGACGAGCCAGAAGACAAAGAACCCGAAGGTGCCCAGCAGGCCCAACCGCCGATATCCAGCCATGTCTCTCCTCCTGTGTCCGGCCGCCGCGGCTCAGCACCGGATCTCGAACCGGAACCGGGGCGGCAGGGAAGCGGGTTCCTGGTCGAGGGTCAGCTCGAGGGTCTCGACCACCGCCATCCGCGGCCCTTCGCGCACCCGGGCCAGGAACTCGGCGACGCGGTCGGGGGGCCCTTCCGCTTCGAACTCGACCGAGCCGTCGGGGAGGTTGCGGACCCACCCGGCCAGCTCGAGGCCGGTGGCCATCCGCTGTGTGAAGGCACGGAAGCCCACCATCTGCACCTCGCCCCGGACGACCCCCCGGACCCGGCGACAGACCGCGCTCACGGCCGGCCGCCCGGTCACGCCCGGCCGAGGGGCATGGCCGGCCCCTCGACGAACCGCAGGATCTCGCGCTGGAAGAGGGCCAGGATCGCCTGGCGCGCACCCCGCCGGGCATGCAGTACGCGCAGAAGGGTGTAGGTGTCGCCCTTCAGCCGCAGGCCCCCCGCGCCCTGCAGGAACCGGGCCTCCAGCTTCTCGGCCACGGCGGGGTCGACCTTTCCCTGCGACATGGCCAGAAACTTCTTCAGGTTGACCTTTTCGGACTGCAGGAAGACCAGGCTGTCGGCCACCCCCTGCCAGGCGGCCAGCAAATCGAGGTCGGGGCCCTCGACGAGATGGGGACGGGGCAGGGGCAGGGGCGGGGAATGCAGGGAGAGGACGAGCACCGCCCCCAGGTCATGGGCCAGCCGGCGCAGGCGGCCGGCATACCCGGCCCGGGCGGCGACGGCATCGGCCGGCAGGGATTCGAGGACCAGCAGACGCGGCCGGCCGGCCGGCAGCATCTTGACCAGCTCGGCCAGTCCGTCGGGATCGAACACGTCGAGGGGGCTGTCACAGCCGCGGAAAAACAGGTGCTCGCCGAGCCCGCCGAGGGCGGCGGCCAGGCCGGCGGCGAGCCTCTGCTGGGCCGCCTCGCCGTCCGCCCCGGCGGCCGTCCGCTTGAGGGCCAGATCGGGAAGGGCCGCCTTGCCCGCCCAGGCGGCAAGCCGCCCAGCGAACTCGTACGCATCATGTTCTTTTGATATGTACAATATCGATGCCGACGCCGCGGCGTGGGCGGCGAGGTTGAGCAGGAAGGCGGCCTTGCCCTCCTCGCGGGCCCCCGCCACCA
>CAZKPI010000438.1:2978-4830 GCA_964554555.1 uncultured bacterium | reverse complement strand
AGAGCGACCGCCGCGCCCACGCCGGCCGCCCGGCACCCGCGCGCGCCGCCGCCGGCGGCGGTTCCACCACCCGGATCAGCTCGTAGAGGGGGAAGGGATGGTCCTTCCCCTTCAGCAGGACCCGGTCGAGGAACCGCACCCGGCCGCGCCCGCCCAGGGCCGTCAGCGTGGCGGCGGAGATGACGATCCGCGACCCGGCCCGCACCGATTCCTTCTCCAGCCGGGCGGCGATGTTGACGTTGTCCCCGATCACCGTATAATCGAGGCGGCCGGTGCGGGAACCGACCCGGCCGGCCACCACCTCTCCGGTGTTGATCCCGATGCCGTTGACGATCGGGAACAGGCCCCGCTCCTGGCGGTCGCGGTTGAACGCGGCCAGGGCTTCGCGCATGGCCAGGGCGGCCCGGCAGGCCCGCACCGCGTGATGGTCGGCGCCGGGCTGGTCGCGGAAGACGGCCATCAGGGCATCCCCGACCAGCTTGTCGATCACCCCCCGGTGCGCGGTCAGGCAGGCCTCCATGGCCGTGAAGTAGTCATTGAGCACGCTGACCAGCTCCTCGGGGGTGATCCGCTCCGAGAGGGTGGTGAAGCCGCGGATGTCGGAAAACAGCACGCTGACCCGCGTCCGGCTGACCTCCTGGCCGGGATCCACCTGCTTGCCGACGACCTCCAGGACGTCGGTGGACACGAACCGGGTCATCGCCTCGCGTTCCCACAGGCCTTTCACCATGCGGTTGAACACCCCGCCCAGTTCGCCGAATTCGTCGGTCGACTGGATGTCGACGCGCGCCGTGAAGTCGCGGCGGGCCACCGCCTCGGCGGCCTCCCGCAGGGCCAGGAGCGGCTCGGCGAACTGGCGTGACAGGAACCGGTTGACCCACAGCGACAGCAGGATGGCATACGCCGCCAGCAGGATGATCCCCGCCTGCGTCAGGGCCCGGGTGCGCTGAAGGGGCGCCCCGTCGAGGCTTCCCACCAGCGTGAAGGTACTGCGGCCAAGGGGATGGGAACCCAGGAACCGCGAGGGCGTGCGGTCGAAATCGTCCTGGATCACTGTCCGCTGAAGGCTCCGCGACAGCGTGAACAGCTCCGTCTCCCGGGCATCGAGCTGGTACCAGGCGGGGACCACGTTCTCCCGGAACCAGTTGTTCTCGACCACGGCCAGGGTGTCGAGGCCGATGTCGCGCAGGGTGTCGGAGGCAGTGAACACCTGTTCCTTCAGGTAGGGTCTGAGGAACCGGAACGTGAGCGAGAAGACGAGGAACACCCCGCGCACCTGGTCAGGATCCCGGGGGTCGCGGATCAGGTCCTCGTACATGTTCGAGTTCTGCTTTTTGGTGAAGTCGAGGGGGAAGATGCGGTCGTAGGCGGTGACCATGTCGGGCATCTGGTAGTCGATCATTTTCTGCAGGAACTCGTCCTCGACCATCGAGCGCAGGGCGGAGCCGGTGGCGACCGCCTGCGCCCCCGGCAGTGACCGGATGGTCTTGCCGGCGATGGCCCTGGCCGCCCCGAACATCGGGTCCTTGTCGAAGTTTCCGGAATGGGTGTACGACCCGTCGCGGAACATGATCAAATAGTCCGAGAACTCTCCCCGGGCATCCATTCCGTTGAGGATCTGGATCCCCCGGTGCCAGTCCCATTCCGTGCCGCTGAGCCGGTCGCGGATCGCGCGGTATTTCGTCAGGGTTGCCTCGATGAACTGCCCGAACCCGTCCTCGATCCGTTGGAGCCGCTCCTCGAGACGCTGAGTGGCCACCCGGCGCTGGAGGGCGATGTAGAACGAGGAGTAGGCCGCCGCCGCCTGGACAAACCCGCACAGGGGCAGAAGGCCGCTGATGATCAGGCCCAG
>CAZKPI010000438.1:2667-2957 GCA_964554555.1 uncultured bacterium | reverse complement strand
CGTGCGGCGCTGGCGCAGATGCCAGCCCAGCAGGCCGCTCCCGAAGATGACCAGACCGAGGGTCAGGTCGAGGAAGGGAAAATACCGCCGGGCGGGGTGCTGGGCCCGGCCCCGGTCCAGAACGCTGGCGATGGGGGTGTCGGGGTGGTTCCGCACCACGTCGATCCAGGCGAGCTGGTTGTGCAGGGGCTGGAGCCGTCTGCGTTCCCAGGGACGGCGGGGGTTCAGCACCAGCCGCCGGACCCCGGGGATGGAGGATTGGCGGGGCGCCCGCCCGGGCACCCAGCCCC
>CAZKPI010000438.1:0-2618 GCA_964554555.1 uncultured bacterium | reverse complement strand
CTGGTCGAGGGGGTCGCAGAAGTGTCCCCCCACCACCACCGTGCGCCCGGAGCGGGTGGGGACGACGAGCGGGGGCTGGTCGAGACGCGGGCGGGACAGGGGAATGGGCTTGGCGAACTGAAGCCGCAGGGCTTCCGCATCGAGACCCTTGCTCCAGAACTCGGCCGCCAGGCGGCTGACCTCGATGGGCTGGTTGTCGCTCCACAGGGTCTGCTCGGACATGACGTAGGAAGCCAGCCGCGCGGCCAAAACGGGGTTCAGGCCGGGAAACGCGGTCAGCCGGGCGGCAAACTCCGGATGCTTGCCCGTGTAGCCCCAGGGATTGGTCATGGCCACGTAGAGGAACGGGGCCCACTTGCGCAGGGGGACCGGTGTGTGGGCCAGCAGGAGGGGTTGGAAGGAGGGCGAGAAGACCCACAGATCCAGGGGGCGGGCCGGGATCTCACGGGTGAGTTCCCGGCTCAGCGAGGCGGCCCAGGCCTCGTCGATGCCGGCCTCGGCGGTGACAGGCAGGCGCGCCAGCACCCGGTCGATAGCCCGGCCCACCTGCACCTCGGGGACGGCCTCGAGGGTGAACTGCCGCATGTCCTGGAACAGCCGGTCACGGACGTCTTCCTGCAGATTGGCCTCCCACTGGGCGACCCCGAGGCCCCCCAGCACCCGCAACAGGAGCAGGGGCAGGTGGAGGAACAGGAAGACGGCCAGCAAAGCCCGGAGGAGGGCGGTCGTACGTGCCACGCCGGAAAACCCCGATTACGGTGCAAAGATGTCCGATTCTACCATGACGGGTGGTGGACCGGCCGGAGGGTGTGGTACCCTGGCTGGGGCAGGGCCCTGGAGCGATCCTGCCGGTGAGGAGGAATCCAATGCGCAGATGGTTGGCGATCGGGTGCGTGGGCGCCGTGCTGTGGAGCGTGGGGGTCGGGGCCGCGGCCCAGGCCCGGAAGTGGGGAAAGGGCCAGGGCGCCGGCCAGGGAGCTGGCCAGGGCGCGGGTGCCTGCTGGAAGAACCGTTCCCAGGGCCAGTCGGCGGGCGATGGTGCCCAGGCCGGGCCATGGCGGGCGAAGTGGCGCGAGCGCCAGCCGGCGGGCCAGTCCGGCGAAGGGACCGGCGCGGGTCCCCAGCGCTGGCAGAAGTGGAAGGAGAAGATGCAGACGGGCGACGCGGCCGCGACATTCCAGGCCTGGAAGGAGAAGCTCCAGGCGGGGGGCGGCGAGGGCTGGCAGAAATGGCAGGAGAAGATGAAGGCCCGCTGGGGCGGGCAGGTCGGCGAGGGGGGCGCCAGCGAGGCCTGGCAGAAGTTCCGCGAGAAGTGGCAGAGTGCCGCTCAGGGGAATGCCCAGTTCCAGGGCCTGCAGGAGCGCATCAAGGCCTTCCAGGAAGCGCGCCAGGCCGGTGACCCCCAGGCTGTCCAGGCCCGGCTGGCCGAACTCCGGGCGCAGTGGTCGGGCATGGGGGCTGATCAGCAGGCGTCAGTGCGGCAACAGCTCCCCCAGCTCGCCGACCGCCTGGCCGAACTCGGTCAGGGTCGCGGAGTCGCCGCCCAGGGGACCACCACTGGCCCGGCCGGCGGTCAGCACCAGCGGCAGGGGCCGGTGACCGGCCAGGGCGACGGGAAGACGGGATCCTGGCAGACGACCGGCCGGCATACCGGTCCCCAGGGCCGAACCCAGTCGTACGACGGCACCGTGACCCGCCAGGGAAACACCTGGCAACAACAGGGCACCTGGACCGGTCAGCAGGGCCAGACCGTCGGTGTGCAGGGCACCCGCACGCGTGACGGGAACACGACCACCGGCGCCAAGACCTGGACCGGCCAGGACGGGAAAACCGCCGCCTTCCAGGGAAAGACTTCGATCGACGGCCATCAGGCCGCCTTCGACCGCCAGTTCACCGGGCCGCAGGGCAAGACCACCACGGTGACGGGGGCGACCACCAAGGACGGCAACACCTTCACCACCGACCAGACCTACACCCGCCCCGACGGCAAGCAGGCCCACATCCAGGGGGTCACCACGGCGGCTGACGGGACGGTGAGCACGACCTGGACGAACGACTCCGGCCAGTCGGTCACCCACCAGGCCTCCCACGATGTCCAGGATGGCCAGGTCTCGTCACAGCATACCGTGACCGGGCCCCAGGGCCAGGCCTGGGAATGGTCGGGCGACTGGCTGTTCGACTTCATGAACGCCCCCGACGAGCCCTGACCCCCGCCCCGCCGTCCTGTTGAGAACGGCGCCAAAAGCGGATCCCAGCCGCCGATGGGCCGGCACCAGGGCCCACCGGCCATGGATGGGCGGGGGAGTGCCAATGGACAGATTGGCACTCCCGGGTAAGGTCTTGCCAACGGCGTGAAACGCCCATCCCAAGCCCGGTCTGGCGCCGGGATGATTCACGGGAAACCGGCCGCCCGGGTGAGCCTTCCCCTCAGGGCCGGGCCAGGCGCTCCCGGGCGGCGCGGGCGAACTGCGTGTCTGCCCCGGCCCCTTCCCGTTCGAGAATCCCCTCGTAGATCCGGCGGGCTTCGCGGCGCCGGCCGGTCTTTTCGAGGGCCTCCCCGTAATCAAGGCCGAACCCGCCATACTCGAAATCGCTGAGATTGTCGGGGTTCTCGAACA
>CAZKPI010000437.1:4658-4869 GCA_964554555.1 uncultured bacterium | reverse complement strand
GCCGTCCCGGCGGCTGGTTCGGCCGCCGTCGGGGGCAGGGCGCGCAGGCGGGTGAACAGTTCGTCGAGGGGGAAGGGGCCTTCCCGCGCGAACTCGATCTTCCCTTCCGGGTTGACCAGGAACAGGGCGGGGGTCGTGCGCACGCCCCACTGGTCGGCGCACCGGTACGCGTCGGAGGCGATCTCCTCGAGCAGGAGCCGGCAGTCCAGGT
>CAZKPI010000437.1:0-4635 GCA_964554555.1 uncultured bacterium | reverse complement strand
GTCAGCCCCTTCTTCAGGCGGGCGGTGTCGAGCGAGACGAAGAAGCTCTCGACCGGCCGGCCGGGCAGGGCGTTCAGCTCGGGGACCAGGACCGGCATCTCCTCGAGGCAGGAGTGGCAGAACAGCGACCAGAAGAAGACCAGGTTCCAGCGGCCGGGGACGGGGAAGGCCACTTCCCGGTCGGCCAGGTCACGCAACACGACGACCGGTGCCGGATCGCCGGGCTGACGGAAGGCCGCCGGCCCGGCTGAGACCATTCCGGCTCCCCAGGCGGCGGCCGTCAGGACCGCCCACGCCGCCAGCACGGTCAGGGGCCGGCGCGGGCAGTTCCCAAGCGGCCGGCACTCAGAGTTTCGAGGTGATGGCATGTTCGATCTCCGCTTCCAGGGCTTGATCATACCCGACATGGGAGTACAAGACCTCGCCCTTTTTGTTCAACAGGACAGTCTTGGGCAGGATGGTGGCCTCGTAGGTGCGGGTGAGCTTCATCTCGTCGTCGATGGCCAGCAGGTAGGGGATGGGCTGAGGGTAGCGCTTGACGAACTTCTGGATTTTTGACAGCGGGAAGCCGGGCGGGTGGACCCCGATGACCGTCAGGCGGTCTTTCAGCTTCTCGTGCAGTCTGATGACGAACGGGATCTCCTCGATGCAGGAGCCGCAGGTCACCGACCAGAAGACCAGCAGGATCTTCTTGTCGGCGAACATCCCGCTGAACTTGAATTTCTCGCCGTTCAGCGAGGACAGACTGACTCCCTGCAGGGTGTCGAGCCGCCCGGGGGGCGAATCGGGGATGAACACGAAGATCAGCGGCACCGTCAACAGGGCGATCACCAGCAGGATGAGGTGATTGCGGTTCATCGTCCCTATGATAATCCGAAACGGGGTGCCGCCATACCATTTTTTTCCGCGGCCAGGGCCGCAGGTTCCCGTCGGGCAAGGAGTCCCTGATTTCCTGCCTCGCCGGGCGGCGGGCGGTCCATTTCCCCTCGCCCGGGGGGCGCGGTTCTGCTACCATCCCCCCTATGGTTCGCTTGCGGTATCGGTTTCCCCTGTGGTCGGCCCGGCTCGCCCTGGTTGCCTATTGTGCGATCATCTTCGCCATCTCGTCCCGGTCGCGGCCGCAGGAGGACCTGGGGCTTCCCACGGGGCCGGTGATGCATTTCATCGAGTATGCCGGGCTCGGAGTGCTTGCCTGGCTGAACTTCGGCCAAGGCCGGCGGCGGTCCGCCAGAATTCCGGGGACACGATACCGAACCCTGGCGGGTTCGGTATCATGTCCCCGGAATTCGCCGCCGGTATCATGTCCCCGGAATTCCGCGGCATTCGCGAACCCTGGCGGATTCGGTATCATGTCCCCGGAATTTCAGAATTCGCGGCGTTCTCCGTCTTCGCGAGCCCGGCGGCGGTGGCTGGCGCTGGCGTTTTGCGCGTTCTATGGGATGACCGACGAGGTGCACCAAGCCTTCGTTCCGTTGCGGTCGTGCGAACTGGCCGACTGGCTGGTCGATGTCGGGGGATCGCTGGCGGGCATCCTGGTGCTGGAATACCTGGTGGCCACACGCCGGGTGAGAATCCGGCTGACGAGGTAAGGATCTACTCCAGGACCACCATGGTGCCGGCTTTCTGGTCGCCCCAGCGCCGGCCTTCCAGATCCTTGAACATGGTGAAGATCTCGAACCCGTAGATGGCCAGGGTGACGATCAGCAGGCCGGACCCCAGAATCCAGACGACCACGCCGACGAGGATCCTGAACGGGATCAGGGTGAGCAGGGAGATGCCGGCCGACAGAAAGCTCGGCAGGGCCAGCAGGAAGTTGCGCGACATCGAGTCGGCGGTGGTGATGGGGCCGCGGGCGGCCCCCTTGACCACGCGCAGTTTCATGACCTTCTTGCCGATGCTCTGCTTGTCGAGGACGGCAATCTGGTAGGGCGCGTCCTTCAGCAGGACCAGAACCCCGCCGCCGATCAGCAGAAGGGTGGAGATCAGCGAGATGATGAACCCCGGCAGGACGGCGACCATGACCATGACGGGGATGTGCAGGAAGGCGACCAGACAGCCGATCATCACCAGGTCGATGAAGGCCGCCATCAACCGCTTGGCCGGAATGCTCATGTTGTCGGGCTCCATGGCATTCAAGACCTTGTTCTTCAGCTCTTCGGCCTTGTCGGCGGGAGTGGCCGGCCCCTTGGGGGCTCCCCCGGGGGCGGGGGGCGGGGCGCCCGGTTTGCGGGGGGTCTGGACTTCGATTTTTCCCATCGGATCCTCCTGCTCGATCTCCGATTGCCGGCCCGGCCGGCCGATGGAGAATGTAGGACGAACCATCCGCCCTCGTCAAGTCTATCGGCAGGAAGGGAAGGGGACCAAAGGAAGCCATGGAGAGTGCCTGCCTCTGCATTTCCAGGCGTATTTTCATTCGTCGCGCGCCGGGCCTGGCGGCCGGTGCCGGCCCCGGAGGAGACGCATGAAGCTCGGACTCATTGCGGACACCCATCTCGCTGACGACGATCCCGCCGGTCTGCCGGCCTGGGTGGTCGAGGCCTTTCGGGGGGTCGATCTGATCCTGCATGCCGGCGACATCGAAGCGGCGTCGGTGCTCGACGAGCTGGCCCTGATCGCCCCGGTCCGGGCGGTGCAGGGGAACATGGACCGGCACACCCTGCCCAATCTGCCCCACACCTGCACCGTTTCCCTCGACGGAGGCCTTGCCATTGTCGCCCACCGGTTGGCTGACGCCCGGGACCTCTGGCGGCCGGGGGTGATTTTGCTGGTGCACGGGCACACCCATGTCGGGGCCATCACGGATGTCGGCGGGGTGTGGGCCATCAACCCGGGCAGTGCCCGCCGCCCGCGCGACGGCCGGCCGCCCTCGGTGGTGGTGGCCGAGGTGGCCGGGGGGCTGGTCCGGGCGGAATTCAAGTTCCCGCCCCGACCGGCCGATGAATAGGGAAGAGCATCCATCGAGTAAGGAAGGCAACCCATGAAACGTCTCGCCATTTCCACCGCAGCCATCGTCCTGGTCCTTCTCGTGGTCGGCCTGTATTCGGAACAGCCGGCCGGCACCGCGCCCCGCTTTGGCGGCACCTTCCGCGGCTACCTGACCAGCGAGCCGTCCAACCTCGACCCGGCGCGCGGCGTCGATGTCAATGAGGGGAGCGTGCAGGCCAAGATCTTCGACGGGCTGGTGCGCTACGACGAGAGCATGCGCCTGGTGGGGAACCTGGCCGAATCGTGGGAGGTTTCCGGCGACGGGCGCCAGTACCGGTTCCGGCTCCGGCAGGGGGTCAAGTTCCACAACGGCCAGCCGTTCACGGCCAAGGACGTTCTGTTCTCGTTCGACCGCCTGCTCGACCCGAAGACCGCCTCGCCCCGCTCGTGGGTGCTCGAAAAGGTGGTCGGCGCCAAGGAGCGCCTGGAAGGCAAGGCCGAGAGCGTGGCCGGGCTGACCTGCCCCGATGCCTACACGGTCTGCATCGAGCTGACCGAGCCGTTCGCCCCGTTCCTCAGCCTGCTGTCGATGCCGGCCGGGTTCATCCTGCCGTCAGGGTCGGCGGCGGCCATCGCGCAGAAGGGCTTTTTCGAGAAGCCGATCGGCACCGGACCTTTCCAGGCGGCGGCGCGCGAACGCGACAGCTACATCCGGCTCGAGGCCTTTCCCGGCTATCACGGGCCCAAGCCCCACGTGGGGGCCATCGAACTGCGCATCATTCCTGAGAGCCTGAAGGCGGAGATGGAGTTCGAGAGCGGGAACCTCGACATCCTCCAGCTCAACCCGTCGAATTTCCAGCGGTTCAAGGCGCGTCCCGACAACGCCGGCCGCATCCACGACGTGCCGGCCATGAACGTTTTCTACGTCGGCCTGAACAACCAGGCGGCGCCCTTCAACGACGTGCGCGTGCGCCGCGCCCTCAACCTGCTGATCGACCGGCCGGCCATCCTGACGGCGGTCTTCCAGGGGCGCGGGGTGCCGGCCGCCGGGTCGATCCCGCCCGGCATCCTCGGTCATTCGGACGGGCTGACCGGCTACGGCTACGACCCGGCGCGCGGCAAGGCCCTGCTGGCCGAGGCCGGCTACGGGCCCGGCCATCCGTTGAAGTTCGACCTGTTCCAGAAGTCGTCGCAGGCGGCCTTCGAGATCACCCGTCTCCTGCAGGGCGAGCTGAAGAAGCACGGGGTCGAGGTCACCCTCAAGCCGATGGAATGGAGCGCCCTGAAGGACGCGATCAACCGGGGCGAGGCCCCTGCCTTCTACCTGAGCTGGTACGGCGACTACCCGGACGGCGAGAACTTCCTGTTCCCCCTCTTCCATTCCAAGAACTGGGGCGCGGGCGGCAACCGGGCCCATTACAAGAACGAGCGGGTCGATGCGATGCTCGCCGACGCTCTGCGCATCCAGGACCAGGACAAGCGGGCCCAGGCCTACGACGCCATCAACCGCCTGGTCGTCGAGGAGGCCCCCTGGATCTACCTGTGGCACACCCCCGAGACCTACCTGCTGAGGCCCTCGGTCAAGGACATGGTCTTCTCGCCGCTGTTCGCCTTCGACAAAGGCCTGACCATCCGCACCGCCCAGTGACCAGGCCCCGGTCGTCCGCGCGCCAACCAGCCCCGCCCCGGCCTTCCGGGCGGAGCAAGGCC
>CAZKPI010000436.1:0-4876 GCA_964554555.1 uncultured bacterium | reverse complement strand
CGGGGGAGCCGGCGGCCGGCGCCGGGGCGGGGCCTTCCGCCTGGCCCTGGCCGTGTTCCGGCGTCGCCGGGGCATCGGCGGGGCGGTCAGACATCACCTCGTTGAGCTTGCGCATGACATCAACGATCGAGGCGGCCTTCTGCACCTCGGGCAGGGCCTCGAGTTCGTCGTGGACGCGGGCGAGGGTCTGCAGGAAGGCGACGCGCTTGATGCCGTCGGGCTTGCCGGTCAGGAGGCGGCATTCGAGGGGAAGGTAGTTGCCGTAGGTTTTCTCGACGAAGTCGCTCTGCTGACGCACCGGGTTGTCGGCGAGCAAAAAGCCCATCGAGTAGGTATCGACCTGCAGGCGGGTGATGCCCAGGAAGCCGAAAACGGCGCTGAGGGCGAGCAGGGCCATGACCGTCTTGTAGTGGCGCGGCATCATGCGGACCCAGGCCTCGACCTGGTCGGCGAAGGGGCGGCGCACCGTGATGCCGGCCTTGGGGGCCGCCAGGCCGAGCAGGTAGGCCGAACAGACCATCGACAGGGCATACTCGGCGAGGGTCGAGAAGGCGGCGAAGTAGCCGAAGCCGCGCAGGACCTGCATCGGGCTGACGACGATCGAGATGAACCCGAAGAAATTGGTCAGCGAGGTGAACAGGCAGGGCGACAGACATTCGGCGAAGACGGCGATCAGGCCTTCCCGCTTGTCGGCGATGACCTGGTCAATGTTGAAGCAGTAGTTGTTGTAGATGTACGACACGTCGGAGATCGACAGGATCAGCATCAGCGTGGGCAGAACGACGGTGACCATGTTGAAGTTCTGGTGGAACATGCCGTAGATGGCTAAAAAACAGAGGGTGCCCTGGATCATCACGGTGACCACCATGCCCAGGTAGAGCCAGGAGCGGAACAGCAGGAAGATGACCAGGCAGATGACCACGTAGGAGACGGTGGTGAAGACGAAGCCGTCGCGCATGCTGAGCTGGTTCAATTCGTCGTACATGACACCCATGCCGGCCAGCTGGAACTTCAGCCCGTGGGCGGCCAGCTTCTTCCTGACGGCTTCGATCAGGACCGGGCGGCGGGCATCCATCTCGTCGGTGGCGACCGGTTCGACCAGCAGGACGGCGTGCTTTTGCGACAGGTCGGTCAGCACTTTGCGCTTGAAGGGGTCCTCCAGGAATCGCTGTTTGATCGTCTCGACCTCGGCGTCGGTGGAGGCCGTGGCGGTCATCAGGTCTTCGACGATCAGCTCGTTTTCGCCCCGGAGGCCGATGTAGGGGGCCAGCCCGACGCTGAGCACCCGCTTGAAGTTTGCCTCGTCGGCCTCGATCTCGGTGGAGGCCTGGTAGACCGCGTTGAGGGTCTCGCGGTTGAACATCCCCTTCTCGCCGCCGTCGACCAGGGCGAGGATGATCTCGTCGTTGCCGTAGATCTTCTTGAACTCCCGGTAGCCGGCCAGCGTGGGGTCGTCCTCGAGGAACCAGACCTCGAGGCTGTTGTCGATCCGGATGAACCGGGCGAAATACAGGCCGGCGATCAGCAGAACGGTCGTGATCCAGAACAACGGGCCCCGCCAGTCGACGAGCCAGACGGCCAGCGTGTGGAAGAGGCCCTTGGGCGGATGCGTGTCAGCGTTCGTCATGAGGAAGGAAACCCTTTCCGGTTGATCTGCTTCGCGGATGTCTGACCGGTCTCGCCGGCGGCATGATTCCCGGCCCCCGGCATGAGCCTGCCCGGCCTCTCTCGCGGCCATCCGGCCTTCGTCCGGAGGGTGTTGCGGGGACGAACGGTCCGGTGTTTGGCGCTCCCTCGGCGTCGATCTGTGTTCATCTGCGGTTCGGCCTGTGTCCCATCAACCGATTTCTTTGCCGTCTTGCATCTGGTCAAGTGTCCCCGAAAATCCGTTTTCCCGGCCTCTGTGTCTCTGTGCCTCTGTGGTGATTCCTTGTTTTTAGGCGCGTTCGAGAATCTTGATCAGGCCGGTGGTGCCGTCGAGTTCGACGAGGTCGCCGGTCTTCAGACGTTTGGTGGCGCCCGTGACGCCGACCACGGCCGGCAGGCCGAGCTCGCGGGCGACGATGACCGAGTGCGAAAGCATACTGCCGCGCTCGATCAGCAGGGCGGAGGCCGAGGCGAAGAGGGGCACCCAGCCGGGGTCGGTGCGGGCGGCGACCAGGATCTCCCCGTTGAGGCTCATGTCGTCGCTGGGGGAGAGGATGACCTTGACCCTGCCGCGCACCACGCCGGAACAGCCGCCGATGCCCTTCAGCAGGTTGGGGTCGTCGGGCATGGCCTGCTGGATGGCGCCGCGGGTGAGGTCGTTGGTGTAGACGATGCCGCGGGTCTCGATGCGGTCGGGCAGTTCCTCCATCTGGCGGTAGGTCTCGAATTCGGCCTTGCGGACGGCGGCCAGTTCCCGTAGTTTCTGGCTGGTGGCGGTGCCCACGACGTAGCCGATCACCTCGCTGGTGGTCAGGTAGAAGATGTCGTCGGGCCGGTCGAGCAGGCCGCGTTCGGTGAACCGGTGGCCGATGCCGAGGAACATGCGGCGCACCAGGCCGTACATCCGGGTGCGGGCGAACCGCTGGTACTCGCGCACGGCCATCGCTTTCTTGGCATACCCCGCGACGAACATCAGGATGTCGATCTTCGGGATGCCATAGAGCTTCTGGCCGGCCAGGGCCTGTCTGACCCGCGTCTCGGCGGCCTCGCGCTTCTTCGCCTCGGCCTCGCCGGTGTCGTCCTCGGGCGGGAGGTTGCCGCCGAGGTAGTTCTTCAGCATGCTGAACAAAAACTCGGGCTTCTCGTTGAGGGAAGGCTCCTCGAGCTTCAGTTCGTTCATGGCCCGGTAGCCGTATTCGGCCAGGTAGTCGCGGACCTTCCGGCACATCTCCTGGTGCTCGGCAGGTTCGGTCGACAGGGCGTCGCGGGCGAACATCGCCTTCAGCCGGGCCGGGTCGTTTTTCCGGAAGGTCTCGAGCAGACCGGGGTGGCCGTGGATGAAGCGGGCCATCTTCTGCAGGGCGCGCATCGGCAGGGTGCTTTCGACGTTCCCCTGGCCCGCGCACAGGTCGTTGGCGAGGGGGCCGCCTTCGCGGTCGAGGTTCCAGCTGGCGATCAGGGCGCGCAGGATGCCGTAGAAGATCATCGCCATGAAATCGTTGACGATGGGGGCCTTCCAGTTCTTCAGGACGGTGATCTCGAGCTCGTTGTAGATGGCGACGATCTGGTGGGCGGGGGCGCGGCTGAAGTCGAAGTCTTTGTACTTGTTGTACATGTTCTGGTAGATGGTCATGAACGCCTTGACTTCGCTGTCGGTGTTCCAGAACTTCCAGGCGAGGTTGAGGCCGGACCAGGCCAGCTTCGGCAGTTCGACGAACCAGCGGTCGAACCAGCTGGCGGCCTGGGGCTTCACCTCCTCCTCGAACCTGGCCTTGACCCCCATCATGCCTTCCATGAACCGGCTGTTCCACTTGTAGCCGGGCAGGACCGAGATCAGGCGGTACCAGTTCTTGAGGTTGTAATAGATGCGGCCGTTGAGCAGGCCGAGCATGTTGGCAAAGGCGAAGTCGTTGGCCAGGATGTCGGCCTGCGGCACCTTCAGCACCTCGCAGAACTGCACGTAGACGCTGTGGTAGGCGTGCAGGGCGAAGCTGAAGGTGAGCGGGGTGGTGACGCCGCTGTAGCTTTCGACGATGTTCGAGTTGTCCCACAGGGTCACGAACCGGCGCTCGGAGGGCCACGGCTGGTCGATGGTGGTGATCGGCCGCGCCTGCAGGATGCGCACCGACCCGTCGCGGTCGATCGTCCATTCGATGTCCTGCGGCACGTGGCCATAGGACTGCTCGATTTGGTGACAGACGGCGGCGACCTTCCTGACCTGCTCGTCGGTCAGCGACGGCTTCTGGCGCTCGTCGGCGGGAACCTTCTCCTCGACCGTGCCGGCGCCTTTGGCGCGGTCGAAGACGATGCGGTCCTCTTTGTCGGCCAGTTCGCGCGAGACGATCGGGTAGCCGGCCTCCTTGAGGCAAACGAACTGGTCGGAGTTGAGGGCGCCCGAGACCAGTCCTTCCCCCAGACCGTAGACGCTGGTGATCAGGATCTCGTCCTGATACTTGGTGGTCGGGTTGACGGTGAAGGTGACCCCGGAGGCGGTCCCGTCGATCATCTGCTGGACGACGACGGCCATCGAAATGCCCTTCTGGCCGATATGGCGCAGGTGGCGGTAGGCGACCGCGCGGTCGGAGTAGATCGACGACCAGCACTTGACGACGGCGGCGGCGATCTCCTCGCGGGTGCGGTTGAACAGACAGGTGTCGAGCATGCCGGCGTAGGAGAACTCCTTGGAGTCCTCGCCCAGCGCGCTGGAGCGGACGGCGAAGAATTCCGCGCCGGGCGCGGCGGCGGCGAGGCGGCCGAACAGGTCGGCGGCGAGGTCGGCCGGCAGGGGCTGGCGGCAGATCAGCTCGCGCAGGGCCCCGGCGGTGCGGGCGATGGTCTGGGGACTGGTACAGTCGAGGGCGGTCACCGCCCGGTCGAAATCGCCCTGGAAGGAGGCGATGAAGGCGTCAAAGCAGGGGCTGGCCAGGACGATGAAGGGGGGGACGTCGGCCCCTGCCTCCGTCAGGCGAAGCAGGTTCCCGCCTTTGCCGCCGACAATGCCCAGAACCTCCTGGGAAGGCACCTCACGGACTGCGATGATCTTGTATGTCACTGCCAGGCCTCCGTTTCGGAAGTTGAGGTCTGCCGACCGCCGGTGCCGGGCGAAGGGACCCCCGGCCGCCGAACGCACCCAGGATACTACATCCCTGGAGGAATTGTCCGTTCCCCCGGTGTCTTGTGGCAGGGCAAACGCAAACCTTGGAACCGTGGTCAGAGCGGGAGGAACTTC
>CAZKPI010000435.1:0-4901 GCA_964554555.1 uncultured bacterium | reverse complement strand
AGTACGTCCGCCCATGAACGAACACGATGCCTGCACCCTGTTCCGACTGGCCGCCAGCGCCCGCTTCGACGGGGAACCGGCGCCTGAGGGGACCGGCGCCCCCGACCCCGCGCACGGGCGCGATTGCCCCGCCTGCCGGGCCTTCGCGGCCGACCTGGAACGCCTGCACCGGCCGCTCCACGAAAGCCGCGACACCGCCCTGCCCGCCCGCCTGCGCGACCGCCTGACCGGCGCCGTCGCTCCCGCCGGCCCCGCCGGACCCTCCCTCGGCGACCACCTGCGGAGCCTGTTCTCGGGCCGGCCGCTGTTGGCCCCCGCCTTTGGCCTGGTGGTCCTTCTGCTCCTGGTCCTCCTCGGCCGCGGCCCGAGCCCGGCCCCCCTGCCCTTCGCCATCAAACACCTCCGCCAGGCCGCCCTGCAGGCCGGTCGGCTGACCCTCGAGGCGAAGGGCGAGGCCGCCCTCTCCACCCCCGCCGGCCGCGTCCTCCGCATCTGGGGCGGCCCCGGCCAGATCGTCCTCGACGCCTTCGACGACCGCGGGGTGACCCTCCGCCAGGAAGGCGGCCGCCTCTGCTGTCATTGGGAAAGCCGCGCCCCCATTCCTTTCCGGCTCCGGTTCGGCCCGCGCTCCGCCCTGGAACTGCTCGGCACGACCTGGCGGCTCGACCTGTCCGGGACCTCGCCCCCGCCGAACCCCGGGCCCGCCGCCGCCCCCGCCCCGCCCGACCGGGTTCCGGACGCGGCCCCAGGCGAGGCTGTCCTCGAGGTGGCCGATGGGAAGATTCAGGTCCTGGGCGGACCCCGCCCCGTCGAGGTGACTGCCCTTCAGCGGGTGCGCATCTCCGCCGCCGGCGACGTTTCTGCCCCCGAAGCCTTCAACCCCTTCACCGACCCCGACCTCGGCGTCCCCCCCACCCAGATCTGGATCGGAGAACGATGAGCATGCCCAGCGCGCCGCGCCGCCGCACCCTGACCATGGTCGAACTGATGATCGCCCTGGCGATCTTCAGCACCGCCATGGGCCTGGTCATCATGGCCTTCCAGACCTTCCGCGGCCGGCCGTCCGAGAACCTGTCCAAGCGTCTGATCCTGCAGACGGAGGCCCGCAAGGGGCTGGTCAACCTCTACCGCTACCTGCAGGAGGGCATCGAGGTGGTGGCGCCCCCCCCCGGCACGACCATGCCCTACCTCGTGTTCAAGGACGCCGTCAACGACCTGCGCATGGTCTACCTGGAAAAGGACCCCCGCCTCTCGCAAGAGGAGGAACGGACCATCTACAAGGCCATGACGGTGGTCCGCGACCCGCTCGAGACCGCCCCCGACTCCCCGAAGACCCTCATGCAGAACGTCCTCAAGCTGAACTTCACCCCCTACAGCCGCGGGTCCGTCCTCATCTCGGCCCAACTGCGCGGCGGCAAGGGCGATTTCTCCCTGTTGAACTTCGTGCGCCTGCAGAACACAGGCGCCGAGGAAGACCTGTGACCCACAATCCACCCATGAAGGAGGTTCGTATGTCCCGGATGAAACTGCTGGTGTTGCTGGTACTGGCCGTGTCGGTGACCGTCGGCTGCGGCAATCAGGCAACCACCGAGCCCCTCGGCTTCGTCGAGAAGGTCGAGAAGGGCGAGGCTTTCGTGAAAAAGGCCGCCGCCGCCGATTTCGCCAAGGTCGAGGGACGCCTGGCCCTCTTCGAGGGCGACGTGATCAAGACCTCCGAGGCGGGCGAGGCCGTGATCCGCTTCGCCACCGGCGCCGTCACCCGCGTCATGCCCAATTCCCGGTTCGAGATCCAGCCCATCAAGGTGACCCAGACCTCGCAGAAGGTCGTCTACACCCGCCTGGCCGAAGGCATCGCCTACTTCTACGTCGAGAAGGACAAGGAAGGCGCCAAGAAGTTCGAGGTCGAAACCAACCGCGCCATCGCCAGCATCAAGGGCACCACCTTCAAGGTGGAAGCGACCGCGGCCGCCACCACCCTCACCGTGGGTGAAGGCCTGGTCGGCTTCGTCGACAAAGCCTCGGGCAAGTCCGTCGATGTGCCCGCCCTCCAGCGGGCCGTCGCCACCGACCAGGGCCTGCAGGGCCCCGAGCCGTTCAACGCCCTCGCCGACAGCTATCTGAGCGATGCCGGCGCGGTGCAGTATTTCCAGACCGGCGGCAACTGACCTGACCGCCACCCCGGCGTGGATGCGCGCCCGGCCCCCCGGCCGGGCGCCGTTCCCGCGCCTCCGAGCCCCAACCTGGAGGTCCGGCATGCCATCCCGACGCGGTATCGCCATCGGCGTGGTGTTCGTCATCCTGGTCGTCCTGTTCCTCGGCGGCCTCGCCATCATGCATCTGATGCGGGGGGTCCAGCGCCAGCTCGAATTCTCCGACGCCCATCTCCGAACCCAGTACATCGGTGAGGCAGGCATGAACCTGCTGATGTCCAGACTGCTCGCCCAACCCTGGGAAAAGAGATGGTTCGCCGCCGGCCCCAAGGCGGAAGCCAACCTGTCCTACGGCGGCGGCACCTGGGACTATTTCATCCAGGACACCCCCGGCCGGTTCTTCCACGCCGATCTCTGGATCCGGGCTTCGTTCAAGACCACCCGCCGGTGCTTCTTCTGGCGCATCAAGTATGACCACGGCCTGCTCGGCGGCCTGGCCATGGGCATGCCCGTCACGCGGGTCGAGCTCGAACCCGACGAGGCCCCCGCCCCCGGCACCACCGTCACCACCCCGTTCACCGACCGGATCGAACAGATCCTCACCGAGCGCTCCCAGAAGAAGAAGAAGGCGGAAGAGGTCGCCAACAGCGTCCGCAAGGTTGTTCCCACCGACCGCGTGATGTCCGGCCTGGGGCTCGCCCCCGTCGAATCGGCCCCCAAAGCCCCCTTCCCGGTCAACGTCCCGCCGGCGGCCCCCACCACCGCCGCGGCGGTCCCCCAATCAGTCTCCTCCCCTGTTCTCCCTCCTTCCCCCCCGATTTTCAGCCCGAAGGGAAAGGAATTCGAAAAGCCTTTCAAGGACTGGCTGAAGAAAAACATCCCTGACCCTGACGAACACTCAGCCAAACTGGGGAAATTCGAAAAGGGGTTCGCCGACTACGCCGCCGCCCTGGCCGACCGCAAATTCGGCGAGGCCATCAACAAGTTGACCGCGGCTCTGAAGGCCATCAACAAGCACTTCGAACAGGAGGATGGCGACCTGGAGCAGGGCGACGTGGCCGGATTCGACCTGGGCGACCTCTGGGACTTCACCGCCCGGCCCGGCAACGGGGTCGGCTGGGGCCCTGGAGGCCGTGACAAGGATCGTGACAAGGATCGTGACGACGACCGGGGCAAAGACCGCGATGATGACGGGGACAAAAACCGCGATGATGACCGGGACCATGGCCCCCGGGGCGGCCCCGGCGGCGGTGGTCCGAGAAAGGGCCGCTGATGCCTGGTACCCTCTCGCGCCGCGCCTTCACCCTCCTGGAAGTGGTCATCGCCCTGGGCATCCTCGCCGCGGCCGCCCTTCCTCTCATCCTGACCTTCCGGCAGTCGGGAACCCGCGGTGAGCAGTTCAGTGCCGAGCATTTCACGGCCATGTTCGTGGCCCAGAAGGTGCTCGAGGACATCAACACCCGGGTCCAGGAGAACCCGTTCTTTCTCGACCAGCTGATCGCCTCCGCCACCGGCGAGGCCAAACCCGTCGTCGACGGCCAATCCCCCTACTTCGACCTGCTCGAGAACACCATCAACTTCAGCTACCTCACGCGGGAGGAAGACCAGCCCATCCTCCCCGAGGCCGAAGCCGCCTACCGCCAGTTGAAGGATTTCCGCTGTCAGGTGGAGTGCCGGCTCGACGTCCCCACCAACCCCGACACCGGGCAACCCCACACCAACCTGATCGAAGTGGTGGTCAACGTCACCTGGACCGACCACAACGGCAATCCCAACTCCTACTCTCTTTCCCAGTATCTCCGCGGGGTGAGCCGGGCCACCTTCACCAGCCTCGACCCCGCCCTGCTGGCCGCCCCCACCGAGGAAACCGCCGGCTTCGCCCTCTGGGCGTGGCTGGCCTCCGACACCACCCCCACGCCGCCCCCGTTCGATTCCTTCCTCACCTGGAACGGCGGCGGCGGCCGGGAGGTGGTCAAGGCGATCGGCGACCTCGCCTACTTCACCCTCCAGGCCCGCCGGATCCGGGCCGGATACGACACCTCCCTGGCCGAAGCCCGGCAGAAGCGTGATCAGTTCATGTCCTCCGGCACCCTGGCGGACAAACAGACCGGCGCCCTGTGGCAGGAACGGGTCGCCCAGCTCCTGGAACAGAAGGCCTCCACCCTGTTCACCGCCGCCGCCCGCCTCCGGCCGGCGGTCGCCCGCCTCCAGGGTGCCTCCTTCACCCAGGCCGCCATGGGCAGCCGCCTGTATGCCGCCCGCCAGCGGCTGAAAAGCCGTTGTTGGTCAGCCTCGCTCGAGGTCGACCGGCTCCTTACCACCTTCTCCGATGCTGAGACCGAGTATTGCGCCCTGCTGAACGCCCCCTACCAGGGGTTCTTCCCCGACCGCCGCATTCCCTCCACCATCCGCCGCACCATCGACCTGGAAAAGATCGGCCTGATTGTCCTCGATCGCCAGGGCACCCTGGGCGACGGCCTCACCCTCCTGCAGGAACGCCTCCGCCAATACGTCGAGGCCTTCGAGGGTCAACAGCCCTTCTTCGTGGATGCCCTCCGCCAGGAGCGCCAGGTCTGCCAGTCCATGGCTTCCCTGAAAACCTGGTACGGGGGCTCCGAAGGCCTCACCGGCCTCATCCAGCAGGTGACCGACCTGAAGCAGACCCTGCTCACCCTCGAGGACCGCATCCCGTGAGCCGACCGGCACGAGGCCGGAAGGGCCCCTTGGCCGCCGCGAATGGCGGCGCGAAAC
>CAZKPI010000434.1:0-4915 GCA_964554555.1 uncultured bacterium | reverse complement strand
TGATGGGGTCGTTGGTGACATCGGCAGGTGAACCAGATGGTGAACTGGGTTGGTGCTGAACCCGGTGGGGAACTGGGTGTTGGGTTGGCGGGATACTGGGAGACAGCGGTTGGGCTGGGGGTGGAACCTGGGTCGGGGTCTGGATGGTCTCGGGAGCGGGTCGGTTCGGTGAGGATGAGGATGTGGATGTGGTGGGATTCAGAAGGAGCGGAGGTAGACCAACCGGTAGAGGCTGGCCTGGTCATTCTGGGAATCAAGGCGACGGGCGTATTCGACGCTGACGCCGGGATAGGGACGGATCTTCAGGCCGGCGGTGGTCTTGCCGTCGATCCGTTCGCCGGCCGCCACCACCAGCGGGAGAATGGTCTTCTCCAGGCCGTAGAATTCTTTCTTGTCGGTGGTGAGGGGATCCTTGTAGATGCCGGCGTGGATGGTCACCCCGAAAGCCTCTACCGTCTTGGAGCCGGCGACGTAGAAAATCTTCGAGCCCAGTTCGGTCTGGAAGTCGGAGACCCCCCAGACCAGGTTCGGAAGAACACTGCCCTCCTCGAGGATGTTGACCTTCAGGGTGAGGACGTTCTCGTTCTTGTGGGCGCCATTGAGGTGGCGGACCATGGACAGTTCGGCGAACCGCCCGAGCACCTGTTGGGTGAACTGGGTGAGGGAATGGCTGTCATCGCTGACGAAGGCCGCCTCGTTGCGGCAGTAGCCGGTAGGGATGGTCAGACAGCTGGACCCCATGAAGCGGAGACGAAAACCGGTGTCCGCCCCGGAGCTGGCCGCGGCAGGGGAACCGCAGACCCCGCCAAGGGCCAGGACAAGGGCCAGCAGGATCAGGGCGCGGGACAGGGACCAGGCAGGGCGTTTATTCATGGTTCTTCCTCAGCCGGTCCAGCTCCTGTTCCAGGTGCCGGACCGTCCTGATCAGCTCGGGGAGTTTGCGCAGGGCCATCATGATCCGCTTCTCCTCGGCGTGCGGTTTGAGGGGGAACCCCGACACCAGCTGGCCGGGGGGAACGTCCTGGGTGACCACGCCCCGCGCGGCGACGGTGGTGCCGCGTCCGACCGTGACGTGGCCGACGGTGCCGACCTGCCCGGCCAGGGTCACGCGGTCCTCGAGAACGGTGCTTCCCGAGACCCCGACCTGGGCGACGATGATGCAGTCGCGGCCGACCTGGACGTTGTGGGCGAGATGGACGAGGTTGTCAATCTTGGTGCCGTCGCCAACCCGGGTCTTTCCCATGGTGGCGCGGTCGATGGTGACGTTGGCGCCGATCTCGACGCGACTGCCGATCTCGACGATGCCCACCTGGGGGATCTTGTCGTGGCCGGCCGCGGAGGAGTGGTAGCCGAACCCGTCACTGCCGAGGACGGCACCGGAATGGATGATGGTGTCTTCGCCCACGATGCACCCCTCGCGCAGGACGACCTGGGGATACAGGCGGGAGCGGGCACCGACGCGGGCGCCCCGGCCGACGAAGACCTGGGCATCAAGGCGGGCCCGGGGCCCGATCACGGCGCCCGCCTCGACCACCGCCAGGGGGCCGACCATGGCCGCGGGATCGACCACCGCCTCCTCGTGGACGAAGGCGGTAGGGTGGATGCCCGGCACCAGCGGTTCAGCGGGGTGGAAGAAGGTGAGCGCGGCCAGGAGACCCTGGTAGGGGGCGGGGAAGCGGATGGCCGGCAGGGGGAGGGGTCCTGCCTGCTCGGCGGCGATGACGGCCGAGGCCCGGGAGACGCTCAGCTCCTCGAGGTGCTTCTGGACGTTCTTGACGCCGGACAGGAAGGTGATCTGGCCGGGCCCGGCTTCGGTGATGGGAGCGATGCCGGAGATGTCAGGACCCGGGGCAGGGCCGTCGAGGCGGCCGCCCAGGATGCGGGCCAGTTCCTCCAGGGTTGTGGCCATGACGGCCGGGCCTCCGTTGCCTTTCAGGATTGGGCGGCGGCGGGGTAGGGCTTCCCCGCGGCCCCCGGGCGGCGGGCCAGAAAAGACCCGGGCGGGAAGGGGCCCGCCCGGGTCACGAGGCGGTTACTTGGGTTTGGCCGGAGCGGCGGGAGCGGCGGCCGGCTTCCCCTTGTTCAGTTCGGTGAGGACCTCTTCGGTGATATCGATGCCGCCGAAGTAGCAGAACCGCTTTTCAAAGACGGCCTCCAGGTTCTTGGCGGCGGCGATCTTTTTGATGACGGTATCGACGGTATCGTCGAGGACCTTGGAAAGGGAGCCCATCTTCTCGTCCTCGAGCTCGTACAGGCGTTTCTGGGACTCCTCGAAGAACTTCTGGATCTCGGAGTTGGCATTGGCCAGGGCTTCGCGTTCGGCCTTCAGCTGGGGTTCGAGCTTCTTGGCTTCGGCTTCCTTCTTGGCGTCACGCAGGTCCTGGATCTTCTTGGCGGTCTGCATGTATTTGGTGTTCAGGTCGGTCAACTGGGCCTTCTTGGCATCGAGGTCCTTCTGCAGTTTGGCCTTCTCGGACTCGAGGTAGTCCTTGGTCTTCTGGGTTTCGCTGTATTTGGCGAAGATCTTGGCGGCATCGACGTAACCGAACTGGAAGGCGAACGCGGCCGAACCAGCAAACCCCAACAACAGCGCCAACATCCCGATGCGAATGGACAGTCTCATGAGGAAATGTTTCTCCTTACAGGGGTGATTCTATTCCTGACTTCACTTAGAATGAACTGCCGAAATTGAAATAGGTGCGGCCGTCGCCGCGGTCGGAGGCCTTCGCGTGGTCAACCGCGACCGGGCCAAGCGGGGTCTGGAGGCGGATGCCGATGCCGGCACCCCTCTTCATGTCGAAATCCCGGTTGACCCGGTTATAGTCGAGGCCCCAGACACTGCCCATGTCATAGAACCCGACGATGTCGAAGTTCTTGGCGATGCGCTGGCGCAGTTCGAAGTTGCCGTAGAGGATCTTGGTGCCGAGGAATTCGCGCTCGCGGTAGCCGCGGACCGTGTCACTGCCGCCGACGGAGAACATGTCATAGATGGGCACGAACCCCTTGCCGATGGTGGTGCGGCCGCCGACGCCCTGGACGGCGAAGACGGTGCGCCCGCCCTTGCTGACGGGGACATATCGGCGAAGGGCCAGGACATACTTGGTATACTGGTTGTCGCCCCGCAGGACACCGCCGGTGGTCTCAACCCAGAAGGAATCGTGCACCCCGCCGCTGGGGCGGAAGCGGTTGTCGCGGGTGTCCTTGTCGAGGACGATGCCGAAGGTCTGCAGGCGGCCGTCGACCACGCCGAGCGGCTGGCTGGCGGTGGAATCGGTGGGGGTGATCTTGACGTCCTCGTCGCGGAACCGGAAGGACAGATCGACATCGCGCCGCAGGCGCCGGCCGAGGATGATGTTGCCGCCGCGCCGTTCCTCGTCGTATTCGCTGAGGGTGTTGCCGGCGGCGTAGAGGTTGCGGGTGTATTTGGTGCTGTAGAGATCGACGCCCAGACTGCGGGGTTTGTTGTTCAGCCAGGGGTCGAAATAGCCCAGTTCGTAGGTGCGCAGGCCGCCGAACTCGGTTTTCAGGTAGACCCGCTTGCCTTCCCCGCGCCAGTTGTTCTGCGAGAGGTTGGCAAACCCGACCAGGCCGTTGAGGGAGCTGTAGCCGCCGCCCACCCCGGCCCGGCCGGTCTTCTGTTCGACGACCTGGATCAGCAGGACCACTTCCTCGGGCTTGGCGCCGGGCAGGTGGTCACGCTTGACCTCCTCGAAGAAACCGAGGTTGTAGATGCGCTGGAGGTCACGGACGATGACGTTGTTGTCGTAGATCTGGCCAGGCTTGGCGGTCAGCTCGCGGCGGACCACCTTTTCCTTGGTCTTCTTCAGGCCCTCGATCCGGATCTCGGTCAGGATGCCCTCGGTGATCTCGACGAAGATCTTACTGCCTTTGTCTTTGACATAGGCGTCGCTGACTTTCGAGAACAGGAAGCCGTGCCGGGCCAGGAGTTCGTTGATGTTCTGGATGTCCTGGGTCAGGAGCTTGGAGTTGAAGACCGTCCCGGTCTTGCTTTCCATCGCCTCGCGGATCTTGTCACTGCTCACCTTGGTACAGCCCTTGATCTCGATCTCACCGATGATGGCGTTCTCCTCGACCTTGAAGACGAGGGTCTTGCCCTTCTCGCCGGGGCGCACCTCGGCGCCGACATAGGAGAAGTATCCCATCTCGCCAAGGCGGCCGATTTCGGCCTGGATGGCTTCGGGGGTCAGCCGGTCGCCGGCCTTCATTCCCACGTTGAGCAGGATGGTCTTCTCGGCGATCATCTTGTTCCCCTCGACGGCAAAGCCCATGACAAGATTGCTTTCGAGGGCCCGGGCGGCGGGGAGGAGAGCCACGACGATCAGCATCACCAGCGGGAGGAGACGGGCGGTTCTTCTGGTCATTCGGTTCCTTCTATCGATAGGCTGAGCAAAGTATCGGCATATTACCGACTGGGGTTGAGGATGTCAAGGCAAAGCGGGGCTGGCGGGCAGGGGCAACCGCCTGGGATGCCCGTTTCCCGAATGAGCTCAGGGCACGGGAAAGAGGAACGCCCAGGCGTGGCGCGGCACCGGGTAACGCCCCGCCATTTCCGGGGCGGCCCGGGGGGAGCCGGCCGCGGGCGCTTGCCCCGACCACCGAAGGCAGGCCAGGGGGAAGCCCTGCCGGCTTCGTGCCGGTCGGGAGGCCGGACTTGATCTTCCCGACACAAGTGTTTATGCTGGGGGACAGCGGGAAAGGCCGGAGACCCGGCGGTTTTCCGCATTTCCACCCAGGAGGCCTGACGTGGCAAAGTGCCCGGAATGTCAGCGGGAACTCCCCCTCAGCGGGAAGTGCCCCTTCTGCCAGAAGTCCGCCAGCAGTGGTTTTTCCCTCAAGGGGCTCCTTTCCAAACCCGGCGCGGGGGAGTCTCCCAGCTCCCCGGCCGCCCCGCCCA
>CAZKPI010000433.1:0-4918 GCA_964554555.1 uncultured bacterium | reverse complement strand
TAACCCAAAGAACACGCCCCCGCGGGGGCGGCCCCCCCGGCCAACCCCCGCCCGGCCTGCCCCGGCCGCCTCCCCTGCCCCGCACCAACTGGCCCCGGGGGCCGGAACCATCCCTGCCGCATCCAATGGTCCCTCCCCCGAGGTTCCCGCCGGCCCTTCCCTCTCCAATCCTGACGACAGCACCCTCGCCAGCCAGGCTGACGATGTGGAAGCGGCGGCGGAAGACCTGACCGATGCCCCGGTTTCCCTCGACGACCACCCCATCGACCAGCAAATCAAGGAGCAAGAAGGCCAACCCTATGAGCAGGAGGATCCCGGGCGCCCCGATTACACCGGATCCGCCCTCCCCCCCCTCGACCTCCTGCGGATCCCCCCGGCCGTCGAGGAGAACCCGGAAAACGACCTTTCCAGCCGGTCTGCCCTCCTGATCAAGACCCTTGAGGATTTCGGCCTCCGGGCCCAGGTGACCCAGATCGTCGAGGGTCCCGCCGTCTCCCGGTTCGAGATCCGGCCGGCCCCGGGGGTCAAGGTCGCCCGCATCACCTCCCTGGTGGACGACATCGCCCTCGCCCTCTCCGCCCCGGCCATCCGCATCGAAGCCCCGATTCCCGGCAAGTCCGCCATGGGCATCGAGATCCCCAATCCCAAACCCACCCCCGTCTATTTCTACGACCTGATCAAAAATGAGAGCTTCCTGGGCGGCAAGACCCTCCTCAACCTCGCCCTCGGCATGAACATCAGCCGCCGGCCGGTCTACGCCGACCTGGCTGAGATGCCCCATCTGCTGATCGCCGGTTCCACCGGTTCGGGCAAATCGGTCTGCATCAACACCATCATCGCCAGCATCCTCTTCCAGGCCCGGGCCGACCAGGTCAAACTGGTCATGATCGACCCGAAGATGGTGGAACTGTCCGGCTACAACGGCATCCCCCATCTCATCTCCCCGGTAGTGACCGATCCCAAGAAGGCCGCCGACGCCCTGCAATGGGCTGTCGAGGAGATGGTGCGCCGGTACGAGTTCCTGTCGGGCGTGAAGGCCCGCAACATCGGCGACTACAACCGCGAACTGCCCCGCCTGCGCCGCGAGCTGGACGAGGGCCTCGAGCCGATGCCCCTCATCGTCATCATCATCGACGAGCTCGCCGACCTCATGATGACCAGCTCCGCCCAGGTGGAGAGCGCCATCTGCCGTCTCTCCCAGATGTCCCGCGCCGTCGGCATCCACCTGGTGATCGCCACCCAGCGCCCCTCGGTCGATGTCCTGACCGGCCTGATCAAGGCCAACCTGCCCTCGCGCATCGCCTTCTTCGTCAGCTCCCAGATCGATTCCCGCACCATCATCGACGAGAAGGGGGCCGAAAAACTGCTGGGGAAGGGCGACATGCTGTTCAAGTTCAAGGGCCGCCCGATGCCCCTGCGCGTCCAGGGCGCCTACATTTCCGACCAGGAACTGCTCGCCCTGACCGAATTCGTCAAGTCCCAGGGCCAGCCCGAATACCTCGATATCGAGCCCACCCATACGGACGACAAGGACGACAGCGACGATGCCGACCGCGGCACGGAGGAGGACGGGGACGACGATTCCCAGCTTCTTTCCCAGATCGCCGACTACCTGTCGAGCCAGGAAAAAACTTCGACCAGCATGCTTCAACGGAAATTTAAGATCGGTTATAATAGGGCCGCCCGAATCATGGATCTCCTGGAAGAGAAGGGAATGGTCAGTCCCCTGGACGGCTCGAACAAGAGAAGAGTCCTCACCAGAAGGAGCAACCCGTCGTCATGAGTAAAGTCGTCTGCCCGTTTCTCGGGTTCACCAAAGGGGATGAGCGCAGTGAGAAAGCCTGCCTCGTCGAAAAGTGCATGTTCTACAACCCCTCCGCGGCGGGGTGCATCTTCTCGGAGATCGGCCTGGCTTCCCGGGAGTATCTGACCACCCTCAAGAAGATGGCCGAGCAGAACGAGCTGATCCTCCTGCGGGAGCGGGCGGCCAGCTTCACCGACGACGAGAAGACCGAACGGGTGCGCCTGTTCATGTCCCAGGCGGTGCTCAAGAAGAACAAGGGCGACCTCGACCATGCCCTCCTCGACTTCAAGAAGGCCCTCATCCTCGAGCCCGAGAACCCCCTGGTGCACCAGTATCTGGGCGACATCTTCGCCATCCAGGGTGTTTTCGACGAGGCCATCTCCTCCTTCAAACACTCCCTGCGCGGCGAACCGGAAAACGGCGAAACCTGGATCAAGCTGATCCTGCAGTACCGGGCCATGTATGCCTCCCTGCCCCAGCCGGAAAAAATGTACGCCGACGTCGTGGCCAAACTGCGCGAGGAGGTCCGACGCCTGATCGAGAGCCAGTCGGTCGCCAACGCCATCATGGGGTTCATCCTCCTCATTCTCCATTCCCCCGACCCCGAGATCTTCCGCGACCAGCGCCAGGAAGCCCGCGCCCTCATGGAGCGCGCCCTCGAGATCAACCCCCAGAACATCTGGGGATACCTGGGCCTGAAGGACATCCTGCTCAACGACGGCACCTACGACCTCGCCATCGAACAGCTCCACCGTGCCCTGACCGTCTTCCCCGACAACCCCCGGCTGTATTTCGAACTCGGCGAATGCTACCTGCTGTCGCAGGTCGAGCACGTGATGATCGGCGAGGAAGCCCTGCAGAGCGCGCAGGATGCCTATCGCCGCGCCATGGAACTCGACCCCCTGTATTTCCCCGCCTACTTCCGCCTCGCCTTCGTGCACGAGCAGAAGGCCAACTACGACCAGGCCACCGAATTCTACCAGCAGGGCCTGGCCATCAACCCCACCAACATCTTCGCCCACTTCCGGCTCGGCAAGATCTACCTGCTCAACGGGATGCAGGATCTCGCCATCAGCCGGTTCCGTGAGGTCATCGACCTGTCCTCCCGACAGCGCATCGAGCACTACCAGGAAGGCTACATCTTCAACAAACTGCGGTTCTTCAAGGAGGCCACCCCCCTCGGCGCCTGGATCGAACTGGGCAACATCTTCACCCGCCGCCGCCAGTACGGCGAGGCCATGGAGGCCTACCAGAAAGCCCTGGCCATCGACCCGCGCAGTCCGCAGGCGGTGATGAACCAGATCAATCTGTACAAGATCCAGAATCAGGACAACCGCGAGGCCGAGACCGTGTTCGACCGGCACATCGACCAGTTCCGGAACGCCGCCATGGTCGATCCGCAAAGCCCGATCGCCCACTTCGCCATGGCCTACGCCTGCCAGACCCTCGAGTCGCGCCTCCCCGAAAAGCGCGAGGAACGCCTGGAAGAAGCCCTCAACGGCTACCAGATGACCATCAATCTCGACCCAACCTTCAAATGGGCCTACTGGGGCCTCAAGGATTCCTATCTCACCCCGTTCGAAGGCGGCTCCCCCCTCTTCGACGAGGCGATCGAGGCCTGCCGGCGCGTCCTGGAAATGGATCCCGAGGATCCGCGCGGCTACTTCGAACTGGGCGAGGTGTTCCGCCGCCGCAACGAAACCGACAAGGCGATGGAGAACTTCAACCTCGCCATCGCGAAGGAGATGACCTACATCCCCGCGTATTTCAGCATGGCGGAGATCCGGTTCCAGGATGGCCAGTTCGACGAGGCCATCCGCCTCTACCAGCGGGTGATCCGCATCAACCCGAACTTCGCCCGGGGCTACTACGAACTGGGCCGGGTCTACAAGGAGATCCGGGAGAACGAGAAGGCCCTGGCCAATCTGCGCAAAGCCGTCGAGCTCGACATGGACTTCCTCGACGCGCACCTGGCCATCGGCGAGATCTGCTTTGCCGAGGGGAATCTCGATGCCGCGCGGATCCGCTTCAACCGCGTGCTCGAGCTCGACCCCAACCATTCCCTCGCCCACTACCGCCTGGCCGTCATCCACCATCGCCACAAGGAGAACGCCGAGGCCCTGGCCCGCTTCGAGAAGGCCATCGCCCTGGCCGCCGATCCCACCGCGATCCTGTTCGACCTGGCCCGCCTTCTGCTCGACGAGGGGAAATGGAAGGAGGCCGCCGACCGCCTCAAGGCCATCCTGGCCCGCCACCCCCAGCACATCGAAGCGCTCATCGAATACGGCGGCACTCTCGAGAAGCAGAAGAGCCCCGACCTGGCCGAACGCGAGTATCTCAAGGCCATCGAGGCCAACCCCGATCACCTCGTGGCCCACGAACGGCTGGCCCGGCTCTACGAATCCACCAATCAGATCTACAAGGCCGAAGACGAGTATTCCAAGGTGGTCCGCCTCGATCCCCAGCACATCGGGGCCCACATGGCCCTGTCCCAGATTGCCCTCAACCGCGGCCTGCTGGACAAGGCCCTCGACTCCCTGCACGCTGTGGCCTCCATCGATCCCCAGCACTTCCAGGCCCACCTCGAGATGGCCCGCATCTACACCTCGAAGAACTCCGTCGAGAAGGCCATCCAGTGCTACAAGACCGCCCTCGCCATCAACCCCGGATCAGCCCAGGCCCACCTGCGGCTGGCCGAGGCCTTCCTCGCCCAGGACCACTCCCAGGAAGCCATGGCCGAATACAAGGCCGCCCTGGAAATCGACGGCAACCTCCCCGACGCCCTGGCCGCCCTGGGCGAGCTGTACTACCACTTCGAACAATACGAGGCCGCCGCCGGCTGTTATCGCCGCCTGGTCGAAATGGACCCCCAAAACCACTCGGCGCGGTTCGCCCTGGCCGAGACCTACTTCCATCTGGGCGACCTCGAGAAGGCCCTCGACGAGTATCTCAAGGTCACCGAGATCAACGAGGAACGGACCGACGCCCTCATCCGGCTCGGCAAGATCTACTCCTCCCTCGAGAAGTGGAAGGAGGCGGCCAAATACTACAAGAAGGTTTTCGCCACCGACCCCCAGAACTCTGCCATCCACTTCGAGCTGGGCAAGGTCTACG
>CAZKPI010000432.1:2451-4925 GCA_964554555.1 uncultured bacterium | reverse complement strand
CAGGGGCAGGAACCACTCGACTCCGGGCAGGCCGGAGGGCGCGGCCGCGCCCGCCTTGGCCGCGGGCGGGTGCGGGGCGTGATCGGTGGCGAGGAAGTCGATGGTGCCGTCGCGCAGGGCCGCCCGGAGGGCGGCGCGGTCCGCTTCCCCGCGCAGGGGCGGGTTCACCTGGAGGCGGGGCCCGACCCGCCGCTGGTCGGCGGCGGTGAAGAACAGGTAGTGGAAGCAGGTCTCCGCCCGCAGGTCGCGGCCGGCGGCCTTCTGGCGCCTGATCCAGGCGAGTTCCTCGCGGGTCGAGACGTGCAGAAGGATCACGCGCGGCTCCCGGCCGGTTTCCCGGCAGGCCTGATCCAGAGCGGATTCGATGACGGCGAGGGCGCGGACGATCGCCGCGCGCGGCCGGGCCAGGTCGTGGGGAAGCGGCTCCCCTGGCGGCGGTGCGGGAAACGCCGACTCGTCCTCGGCATGGACGGCCACGCGCGGAAAGGCCGCGAACAGTCGTGCCAGGTGGTCAACGCCGGTGACCGCCGGGCAGGCTCCCGAGCGGGCCAGGAAGACCTTCCCGGCCGCGATGGCGTGCCCCGGCGGTTCGGTTGGCCTCTTCGCAGAGCCGGCCGCCGAACCCGCCCGCCCTTCCGAAGGCCCGCCGGCCGACTCCCAGCGGCCGGGGGTGGCGGCGAACAGGCCCCAGTTGGTGCGGCACCGCCGCCGGAACAGGGCCTTCTTGGCCGCCAGCCGCGCCGGGGTCGAGGTCGGCGGCCGCGTGTTGGGCATCTCGAGGACGGCGGTCACCCCGCCGGCGATGGCGGCCCGACTGCCGTTGGCCACGCCTTCGATCCGGGCCCCGCCGGGCTGGCGGAAATGCACGTGCGGGTCGATCAGCCCGGGCAGGACCAGCCGGCCGCGCCCGTCAACGATCAGGCCCTCGCCGGGCAACCGTGTCACCCCGGGATGGAGTTCGATCCGTCCTGCCGCGAGGAGGATGGCCCCTTCGCGGATCGCGCCCGTCGCGTCGATCCAGCGAGCCTCGTGGATCCTGACCGGACCGCTCATGCCACCCCCTGCCGGAGATCGCGCGGATGGTAGCACGGGGCCCCGGGCGGGTCAAGCCCGGACCCGCTCAGCCCGAAGGATCGCCGGAGGCGGGGGGGTGCCGCGCCGCCCGGCCCGCCAGGGCCCGCGCCGCCGGCCGGACCCCTCCGCCCGGGGTTGTCCGGGCGTGGTTCCCCGGGTGTTTCCCCGGGAAGGAGAACGCCGGCGGCAGGTGCCGCCGGCTGGCCGCGAGGGGCTTGTTTTTCGGGCAGTCAGGGCCGGGTCAGCCCTGGGCTTTGGCCTTGGGCGGGGAAAGGGGGATGTTCAAGGCCTTGGCCTGCTCGAGGGCAAACGCGAGGGCGGCTGGCTTCTCTTTGATCCGCCCCTGGTCGACTTCGGCCTGGACCTTCTCCTGGATGGTCCTGATGTGCCGGCCGGTGATGCCCACGGCGGTCAGTTCGTCCCCTTTGAGGAAGTAGGCCTTGCGTACCTGGACCACCCTCCGCGGGGGGATGATCTCCGGCCAGATGGTGGTCTTGTCCCGCCCGTAGGGGTTCCGGACGTAGGCCGGGTGCAAGATCGCCTGTTCGCCGCCTTCCCCGACGAAATCGATGAAGCCGCGGGATTCGAGGACCTTCAGATGGGTCTCGGCATCCTCGTGGCCCCAGGCCTCCCGGATGGCCGTGATGGTCGGGGCGGTTTCACCGTCCCGGACATAGTGGGTGAGGAAGTCCAGGAAGACCTTCTGCGGATCCTCGATCAGCCGCGCGGCTTCCAGGAGATGGTCGACCATGTAGGCGTCCAGGCGGTTGATCAGCCAGTTGACGTCGACGGCGCAGAGGTTGGCCAGCTTGAACAGGTGGTGGACGAAGATCGGGTACCCGCCGAACCGTTCCCATTTCTGCCTCAGGCGCTCCAGGTCGAACGGAGAGACCGGTTCCTCCAGCCTGGCGGCCAGGTTCACCGCGATTTCCTCCCACATGAGCTCCTTCTCGGACGGGGAAAATCCAGTGTTCGGGGAATACTTGTTCGCCGGGGGGCGGAACGAAAATCGGACGATCTTCACGTTGGTCTTGCCCTCGGTGATCCAGTTGTCCGTCGGGTGGTGGCTGGAGGTGGCGAGGATGCGGACCCGCGGGTTGGGGGCATTGGCCAGCTTTTGGAAGAACCAGCGGTTCACCTGGGTGATCTTGTTGACGTCCAGCAGGCAGATGACCAGGTCGTGGCTGACCTTCTGCAGGCAGTCAATCGCGTAGTCGGCGTGATCCTTGGTGATCTGTTCGAGCTTGCGGAGCATGTTCTCCAGGGCGAACTCCCCGTTCACCGACAGGAACCAGGAAAGGGCCCGGATGAACTCCGCCAGTTGGTCCTCGTCCCGGTCCTCGAGCCGGAACCACAGAACCCGATGCCCCTGCTCCTTGAACTCCTTCTCGATGGCACTG
>CAZKPI010000432.1:0-2413 GCA_964554555.1 uncultured bacterium | reverse complement strand
TCCCTGCCGGCATCCATCCCGGGGAACGGCTGGGGCGACCGCCGGGTGATCAGGATCTTGGCGATCTCGCGGGCGGCCGTGGTGCGGCCGATGCCGGCTGGGCCGTACAGCCAGAGGGTGCGGGGCCGGCCGGCCGGATCCTTCCCGGCGGGGGCATCGAACGCCAGGAGGCCGGCCAGGGTCTGGTAGACCTCGCGGTGGAAGACCATGGGCGGGTTCGGAGCCTTCTTCAGTCTGGAGGAGAATTCCTTGCGGGCGCGAGGGAAGGCCTCCTCGTCAATGGTTTCGTTGAAGGCGTAGACCGCCAGCTGGAAATCCCGCCTGGCCAACTGGGCTTCCAGCCTCTCGAGTTCGCCGGCGATGTAGGTGCCGGCCGACCCGACCAGCCGCTCGCGGGAATACTCTTTCAGATACGGGTCGAGTTTTTCGACCAGGGATCGGAAGGTGCCGCGCCGGGCGATCGGTTCCATCTGCTCCTGGAGCCTGGCGAAATCGTTCGGGCGCAGGATGATATGGACCAGGGGGTTGGGCATGGCCGCGGTCGAAAACTTCCTGGTCAACCGGGGGATCTTTGCTTCGAGTTCGGCCTTATCCTCCTCCAGGCTTTTCCGCCTCTTTTCGTCCAGGCCGCTTTCCGCCAGACGTTTCTGGATGCTCTCCAGAAGAATGCTGGCCAGAGGAAGGGGGGACAGTTCGATGGCCTTCTGCCGCTGTTGTTCCCTGGCCAGGGCTTCTTCGAGTTCCCTTCTCCTTTGCGGATCGAGGTCCGGTTGTCGTTCGAGGGTCTGGCGGATTCCATCCATGGTCTTTTGCACCGACCGTTCCTGCTCGGCATGGACAGCGGTGCGGATCTCGGCGGGAATCAAAAGGACCCTTTCCACTCCGAGGTTCGGGAGGAAATGGATGAGCCCGTCCTCCAGGTATCGGCTCTCTGCCCGCTTGCGTTCCAGGAAAGGAATGGTGGAATGGGGAGGAACCAGGGCGGTCACCTCTTGGATGTCCTGGTCAAGGGCCAGATGGCTGGAATGGGCCCGGTCGAGCTGTCGGACCATGAATTCCAGGTCGCCGGTGCGGATGACCTGGTTGTCGCACTGGTCGGCGAGGGCGAGCAGGGCCGCCAGGAAGCGAGGGTCGACCGTTTCCGCGGCCGGTCCCGCCCAGGGGAGGATGGGCGGCAGGGTTTCGTCCGGCGGAGGCGGGGGTCTCTTCACGGGCGCGAACCGGAGCCGCCACAGGGTCGGCGAAACGCCTTTCTTCGTGAGGTTCCGGCGCTCGTCCAGCCATTTCAGCCACTCGGGCCATTGGGGCTTCGTGGGCATTTCGGGAACCACGACCACATCATGGTCGTGAAGGGGATCCCGGAATTTGACCTCCCCGGACGGCAGTACCAGGACCGGCTGGGCGGGATCGAGTCTCGACCTCTGGCAGACATCCTTCCACACGGGCGCTTCCGACAGGGCGCTCACCGTGACGATGCTGTTGAGGACCGAGTCCTGGGTTTCGGGTTCGGTCTTCCACCTCCGGTCTTTCTTGAGGAGTTTGTTGCGCAGTTCTGTCTTGGCCGCCTCGTCGAACGGGGCCTTTGACTGGTGGTAGGCGGCGATGGCGCCGATCAGCCTGACTTCGGCGTCGGTGAACCCGGGGAACAGGTAGTCCCGCTCCCGGAACATCTTCTCCCGCGACAGCTTGCCGTGCGTTTCGCGGATGATGTCGGGGTCGTCCACGGCCAGGTCGTCGTGGGTGACGTACATCCCGATGTCGTGCAGGAAGGCGGCGGCCACCAGACAGAACAGCTCACTGCGGTTCACCAGCCAGATGCCCTGTTGCGGGTCGGGGCGGCCGACGCCCTTGTATTCCCCCTTGGTGAAGGGAAGGACCATCTGGGCGATGATCGAGACCACGTTCTCGATGTGCTCGATGCCGTGGTTGGTCATCTGCGGATAGCGGTTGAAGAAACTCTCGCGCTCCACGTAGTTCGCCCACAGGTGGAACAGGTTCCGGACGTTGTAGATCGAGGAAAATCGCCGGTCTCCCTTCGGATTGCCGCCGCCGTACTCGGCGGGAACCTCGAAATGGGTGGACTCCTTCTGGAAAAAGGCGATCAGTTCATGGATTTCCGGGCCGAAGGCCATGGGGTACCCTCCTCAAAAAGATTCTCTGGCAGGCATTCTATCATGGCGTGTACCCCGGGAAAATTCCTGCCCAAAGTCTCCCTGCTGTCGCGCCGCCTTCGCGAACCCTTCCGGCGGGCCGCCGGGTGAGGGGCGGGCGTCGGAGGCGCTTCGCCGGGCCCGCCGTTCCATGGTCGGGCGAAAGGGTGCGAGAACTGCCGCCCGGCCGCCAGGAAAGCTACCAGATCACGAACGAAGGGAGACTGTCATGATGACCATCAAACTGTTGTTGGTGGTTCTGG
>CAZKPI010000431.1:0-4938 GCA_964554555.1 uncultured bacterium | reverse complement strand
TGCCAGGCGACGCGGCGCCGGATGATGGATCGGATCGCGGCGGCGGGCATCAGGCCTTGGCCATCTTCTTCTTGAGATGCGGGATCAGGCCGCCGTCGCCCAGGATCTCGAGGATGAAGGGGGGCAGGACCTTGGCCTTCGCGGTCTTGCCGTTGGTCAGGTTTTTCACCTCGCCGGTGGTGGGCTCGACCTCGAGCCGGTCGCCGGCTTCAACGATGGTGCCGATGTCGGGGCAGACCATGATGGCCAGGCCCAGGTTGATGGCGTTGCGGTAGAAGATGCGGGCGAAGCTCTCGGCGATGACGACGGAGACCCCCGCCGCCTTCAGGCAGGTGGCCGCCTGCTCGCGCGAACTGCCGCACCCGAAATACTTGCCGGCCACGATGATGTCGCCCTTCTTGACTTTCTTGGCGAACTCCTTGTCGAGGTCCTCCATGGCCAGTTTCGCCATTTCGGCCGGTTCCCAGACCTTGAGGTAGCGGCCGGGGAAGATGACGTCGGTGTTGATGTCGTTGCCGTATTTGAAGACGGTTCCGCAGAACTTCATCTCACTTCACCTCCGGGAGGGTGATCTTGCCGGCCACGGCCGAGGCCACAACCGCGGCGGGGGAGGCCAGGTAGACCTCGGACTGGGTACTGCCCATGCGGCCCTGGAAGTTCCGGTTGGTCGAGCTGATACAGCGTTCGCCGGGGGCCATCAGACCCTGGTGGGCGCCCAGGCAGGGGCCACAGCCGGGGTTCAGGATCACGGCGCCGGCATCGATGTAGGCGGCGATCAGGCCCTTGTCGAGGGCCTGGCGGTAGACCTTCCAGGAGGCGGGGATGACCAGCAGACGCACCTCGGGATGGACCTTCCGTCCCTTCAGCTGGCGGGCGCCTTCCTCGAGGTCTTCGAGGCGGCCGTTGGTGCAGGAGCCGATCAGCGCCTGGTTGATGACGGTGCCGGCCAGTTCGGACAGCGGTTTCACGTTGTCGACGGCGTGCGGGCAGGCGATCTGGGGGGTCAGCTGGTCGAGGTCGATCTCGACGGTCTGGCAGTAGCGGGCGTCGGGATCGGGCCGGATCACCTCGAACGGCTTGCTGGTCACCGACTTGACGTAGTCGACGGTCTTCTGGTCGGGCGGGATCATGGCCGACTTGGCCCCCGCCTCCATCGACAGGTTGGTCAGCACCATGCGCGAGGCGATGGTCATCTCGTCGATGGCCTGGCCGAAGAATTCGATCGACTTGTAGTCGGCGCCGTCGGCCCGCAGTTTCCCGATCAGGTGCAGGATCAGGTCCTTCGAATAGACGCCGGGCTTGAACTTCCCCTTCACGACGACCTTGATGGTGTCGGGAACCATCAGCCAGAGCTTGCCGGTGGCCCAGACGGCGGCCATCTCGGTGGCGCCGATGCCGGTCGAGAAGACGCCGAAGGCGCCGTGGGTGGTGGTGTGGGAGTCGGTGCCGACCAGCACCTCGCCGGGCCGGCAGAAGCCCTGCTCGGGCAGAACCTGGTGGCAGATGCCGGTGTTGATGTCAAAAAAGTTCCTGATGCCGTGCTTTTTGACGAACTCGCGCACGGTCTTGTGGCCCTCGGCGGTCTTCTCGGTCTCGGCCGGGACGCGGTGATCGAAGATGATGACGATGCGGTCGGGGTCGTACAGTTTGCCGGTGCCGATCTCCTTGAAGGACTTGGCGACCAGCCCCGCGTTTTCGTGGGACATGGCGACGTGGGGATACACGTCGAGCAGGTCGCCGGGGGACGCTTCCTTGACGCCGGCGGCCCTGGCCAGGATCTTCTCGGCCATGGTCTTGCCCATTGCTGTTTCTCCTTTGCGATGCAGGCGGTGAGGGTGGCAACCGGAGCGCGCCGGCGGCGGGGGGGACGGCACCCCGGGCCGGCTGGCCGGCTGGCCGGTCAGGGTTTGAGCGGTTCGAAACTGGTGAAGTCGGCGTGGTGGAGGAGGATGCCCTCGGTGGTGCGCTTGCCGTGGTCACCCTCGTGGCTGTGGTTGGCGATGATGTGGCTGATCTCGTCGGGCAGGCCGGCGAGGGTGGCGATCTGGACGCCGCTGAAGGGGTGGCGGAGCAGTTTGCCGGACTGGCTTTTGACATACTGCTGGCCTTCGCGCTTGTACTCGAGCAGTTTGCCGACGTCGTGCAGGATGGCGCCGGCGACGAGGTAATCCCAGTTGATGGGGAGCTTGGGGCCGAGGGTGGCGCCCAGGGCCCTGGCCATGCCCATGCAGATCTGGGTGACGGCGCGGGTGTGTTCGAGGAAGGACACCGGGGTGTCCTTGATCAGCAGGGTGAACGGGATCCTGGCGAGGTCGGCGGGCACCCAGCCGCCCTTGTCCATGGCCATTTCCCAGGCTTTGACGGTCTTCTCGCGCAGGTCGGCATTCTTGATCTCGTTGAACTCGGGAATCAGCTCGAGCAGTTCTTTCTTCATGCTTCGCTTCCTTTCCTTCCTTGTCTGTCTTGGTGACGGCGAGGTCGCGGCCGGGGTTCAGGGGGTCCCCGACAGCTCCCATTTCACGATGTAATAGACGAGCCCGAGGAGGATCGCGTATTCCCCGATGATCAGGGGAGGGAAGAGGCGGCGCAGGTCGTCCCACCCGTCCCAGAAGATGTTGAGGGCGTCGAAGCCCCTCAGCATCAGGTTGACGATCTGGTAGGACACCAGGAATACCAGGGTGAGATAGCAGGGAATGACGTAATAGTAGGCCATCGCGCGCCATGGTATCACAACCGCCCTCCCGGCGGCAACGCTCTGAACCGGTCAGAGAGCCGCGGCGGGCCCCGGCCGGAACCCGGCGGGCGGGTTTTCCCGGAACCCTGGCGGATCAGGCGGGACGGCGGCGGTTGACACCCCCCGGAGGCCGGAGTATACTCGCCTTGCCGGCCGGAAGGCTGACTGGTACAACGTTCCGAAGCGGGGTGGCAGGATGATCAGACACATCGGCATCAGACGCGAAGACAAGAACCGCTGGGAGCGACGGGTGCCGCTGGTGCCGTCAGCCGTCCAGAAACTGGTCGGGGAGCTGGGCCTGCGGGTGACCATGCAGTCCTCGACCCTGCGCATCTTTCCCGACGACGAGTATGCCAGGGCCGGCGCCGTCATCGCCGAAGACCTGACCGCCTGCGATCTGGTGATGGGGGTCAAGGAGATGCCGGCCTCCTTCTTCCGCCGGGACGGCATGTACCTGTTCTTTTCCCACACCATCAAGGGCCAGAAGCACAATATGGCCATGCTCCGCAAGCTGGTGGAGCTCAACGGCAGTCTGCTCGACTACGAGCGCATCGTCGATGAAAAGGGGCGCCGGCTGGTTTTCTTCGGCCGGTACGCGGGCCTGGCCGGGATGATCGACACCTTCTGGGCCCTCGGCCGCCGCCTCGAAGTCCAGGGCGTGAAGACCCCCTTCCTGCAGGTGAAGATGGCCCACGAGTACCCCGACCTGTCCGCCGTCAAAAAAGCCTTTGCGGCGATCGGGGCGGAACTGCGCCAGACGGGCATCCCCGCCGCCCTGCGGCCCCTGACCGTCGGTTTCGCCGGGTATGGCAACGTGTCGAAGGGGGCGCAGGAGGTCTTCGACCTTCTGCCCCACCGCGTCGTGACCCCGGCCCAGCTGGTTGCCGGCATCGACGGCGACGTCTCCCGCGAGCTGGTGAAGGTGGTGTTCCGCGAGGAGCATACGGTGCGGCCGGCCGCCGCCGGGGCCCGCTTCGACCTGCAGGAGTTCTTCCGCTCGCCGGGCCTCTACGAGAGCGCTTTCCGTCCCTATCTCGACCACTTGACGGTGCTGGTCAACTGCATCTTCTGGTCGCCGGCCGCGCCGCGTCTGATCACGCTCGAGGAGTCGCGGGAACTGTGGGGGCAGGGGCGTTCCCCCAAGCTTCAGGTGATCGGGGACATCAGCTGTGACATCGAGGGGGGCATCCAGTTCACGCTGAAGGAGACCATGCCAGACGCGCCGGTCTATGTCTACCATCCCGACCGGCACGAGATCACGTTCGGGGTCGAGGGCCCCGGGCCGGTGGTGATGGCGGTCGACAACCTGCCCTGCGAGCTGTCGGCCGAGTCGTCGCAGGAGTTCAGTTCGGCGTTGATGCCCTTCATCGAGCAGGTCCCCCACCTCGATCCGCGGGCGGCCCTCGATGACTGCCGGATTCCCGCCCCGCTGAAGCGGGCGGTCCTGCTCTGGCACGGGCGATTCCCGGCCGAGTACGCGTTCATGCAGAAGTTCCTCTGAGCCGCCGGACCGCCCGGGGGGGAGAGACCTCCCGCCCGGGAAGCGGCCGCCGGGGGCGAGATCGAATCAGGAAAAGGAGAAATCATTGTGGGGAAGAACATCCTAGCGCTGGGCGCGGGTCTGGTGGCCCGGCCGCTGGTCCATTACCTGCTCGAGAAGACGAAACACAAGGTCGTGTGCGCCAGCCGCACCGTCAGCAAGGCCGAGGACCTGGTGCGCGGGTATGCGCGCGGCTCGGCCAAGCCCCTGAACATCGAGGACAAGGCGGCCCTGGAAGCCCTCATCAAGGACTGCGACATCGCGATCAGCCTGGTTCCCTACATCCATCACGTGACGGTGGCCGAGCTGTGCATCAAGCACAAGAAGCACATGGTCACCACCAGCTACATCAGCCCGGCCATGCGCGCCCTCGACAAGGCGGCGCGCGAGGCGGGCATCCTGATCCTGAACGAGATCGGGCTCGATCCCGGCATCGACCACATGTCGGCCATGCGGATCATCGACCACGTCAAGAAGCACGGCGGCAAGGTCACCTCGTTCCGGTCGTATTGCGGCGGACTGCCCGCCCCTGACGCCAACGACAACTGCATGGGCTACAAGTTCAGCTGGAGCCCGCGCGGCGTTCTGCTGGCCGGCCGCAACAACGCGAGATACCTCGAGGACGGGAAGGTGATGGAGATCCCCGGTCCCGAGCTGTTCAAGC
>CAZKPI010000430.1:2747-4944 GCA_964554555.1 uncultured bacterium | reverse complement strand
ACCTCATTCCGAGCCATGCAACGCTGAAATAGGATGTCGAAAGAAAGGCCCCCGGGTCACCCCCGGGGGCGAAGGGAAGGATTCAAAGGCCGGGGAAAGCGTGGTGGACCCCCAGCCTGAAGGACGATTCAGAACTCCACCTTCACCCCCAGCTCCTCGAGTTCCTGGGCCAAAGCAAGGGCCAGCCGGTCCGCCAGGCGCTGGCGCTCCTCGGGAGAAGTGTGGTTCAATCTATAGTAGTCGGCCACGGTGCCCACCTTTTCCAGCCGATCGATCAATGCCTGGACGTCAATGGCCGCGGCTATTTCCTGCCGTGTCATGACTGGTCTGGAATGACATGCCCGCACATTGGGCAGACGTAGGTCAGCACGCCGTTGACGACCTTCCGCTTCATGATCCGCCAGCAGATTGGGCAACACATGTCAGTCATCGTCCGCTTGGCTCCCACGGCTCGCGAACAGGCACCCCTCCCGGGAGCAACCGCCGCCCAGCAACGAAAAGCGGGGACAGGAGGATCCGACGCACCAGGGAGAGGAACTCGACCGCGGCGGCCGATCCTTCGAGGTCGTTTCCGACTTTGCAGGTGAGCGAAACAGCCTGTCCCATGTCGATCTCCCGAGGAGCTTCTCCCACATTCCTACTTGGCGAGCTGCGCCTGCCGGGCCTTCGACTCGAGAATGAGTTGCTCGAGGGTCTTGGGCGTCACTGGCTCCGAGGGATGGTCGGCGATCGACCCGGGGGCCGAGGCGCGGATGGACTCGCGGATCTCGGTCTCGGCCGGGACATTGGTGTTGTCGGGGACTCCAGGCACTGCCGACTTGGCCGCCGACACTCGGGAGCCGACGATCCGGGCCGCGAGGTCCTCCTTGGTCGCATTCACGACCTCGCGTAGCTCGGGAACGGCGGAGTCGAGATGCTGGGCCCAGCCTTCCTTCCAGGCCTCCACCAGCCGCTCGATTTCCTTGAGCAAGGCCGCCCGCTTCGTGGGATCGGCCAGGGCCACGATCTTCCGGAGGAGCTGGCGGGTGGACTTCGCATCGCCGAAGGTGGCATCGACATAGGCGACCGCGCCGGCCACCTGGGCGTGATACCAGGTCTGCCATTTGTCGGGGAGGTCGACCGAGAATTTCTTCTCCACCCACTCGTCGATGGACATCACCCGCTCGGTGACCGTAGCCTTGTTCGAGCGCCACCAGGTGACGATCCGGGCCGCGAGAAAGGACACCAGAGCACCGACCGTTAGACCAATCAGCCATTCCTGCACGGGAAAACCTCCTACTCAGTGCGACGTCTGCGGGGCCCCGGCAAAGACCAGGAGCCAGTCCTTGGCACAGCCGAACCCGCGGGATTCAAACTGGAGAACCGATCCGGCCCGAATGTGGCCGGGTGTGAACTGCAGGGCCTCGCACATCAGCTCTCGGAACCCGGGATGCCACGGTTGGACAACCCGAGTCCGGCGTTTCAGACCAGCCCCCACTTCTTTGCGATCATCCAGACCTTTTTCACATACTCCGGGTCCGTTGCCCATCCCGGCTCCTTCCCCGGCTTCGCAGCCAGGCCCTCGAGGAATCCTCGGGGATCGTCCTTCGCTCGAACAGCGTCCCGATACCACGACAGCCGACCGATCAGGGCCCCGTAGTCCTGGAAACACGACTTCCAGTCGTCGTAGGCGCGGAACCCAGCCTCGGTGGCATACCAGCCTCGAACCGGATCGAACTCGCGAGTCTGGTAGGACACCCGCTTCCCTTTCCAACTTTTGGTGGCCTTGATCCCGAACAGGTTGTTCCCCTCGGTGCAGAGCCGGCTCTTGCCGAACCCCGTCTCAAGGGCCGCCTGGGCGGCGGCGATCCCGGGGTTGATGGGGGCGCCGGCCTTCCTCGCCGCCTGGGCCGCTTTCAGGGCGGCGATGCAGAACTCTTCGCGCGTCATTCTCGGTGGTCCCCCTCTTTCTTCTCGTCGTAGATTTCGAGCCCGTCCTCAGGATGCCGGCGGACGTGAATCCGCATCACCGACCGCACCCATGTCCTGATCTCGTCCAGTTCCCGGCGCACGGCCCGCTGGTCGTTTCTCGCGGACCACATGACCAGGGCCGAAAGCACCATGATCAGCAAGGCCCCTGGCTCTTTCGCATGTTCTAGGACGGTCAAGAAGGTGGCGGCGTCCATTTCTCAGTTCTCCATTGAACAGATAGGTTTCG
>CAZKPI010000430.1:2331-2730 GCA_964554555.1 uncultured bacterium | reverse complement strand
GCCAGGGCCAACATGATTACCACGAACAGGAGGTCTTGCATGGCTTTTCCTCCCGGGAAAAACTATTGGATAAGGTACCAGCACAGGCCAGACAACAGGCCCAAGACGGCCATCCCGGCCAGAAGATATGGGGCGATTCTCACCATATCGAGGCGTCAGAATACCACACCAGCAAGCGGATGGGCTTTGATAGCAGGCTACCGGCATCGTTGGTGTATACCGTGAAAGCTTCAGGGTTGTCAGTGATGTATACCTGGACTCTGATATTGCTTTGGTTCAGGTCCAGTGGAACGAACTTGCCGCTTCCTGGGTCTCCAATCTCGATCATCCCGGAATACCCCAGAATGGTTGTGCTGGATGAAAGCCCGTGCAGGATCAGGCTGTATGATCCATTTGTGG
>CAZKPI010000430.1:0-2312 GCA_964554555.1 uncultured bacterium | reverse complement strand
GTGGACGGAACCGTCCCGGACAGGAGCTTTGCTTTGATGTGTGGACTGGTGTCCCCGAGCATCGAGAACCCAGTATTGTGCAGGGAAACCGCTGGAGTGGTGGTTCCAATTCCGATGGCGGAGCATGTGTAGGTGGCGACGTTTTGGCCACTGGTCGCTCCGACCCATATTTTCGAGTTGCCGGAGCCCCCGCCTTCGCTGGTTTCGACCCAAAACAAAAGCGGCGTGGTGCCGGCCCGCACCAGCAGGTCGCAGTTTTCTGGCTTGGAGTTGTGGGAAGTCCATGTCAGGCCGTAATCGGTGCTGATCACATTGGTCCCCATCACTGTCCCGCCGCCGAGATACGTGCCCTGGTAAAGACGAAGCGAGGATTTTTTCTGCCACGTCAGCCCACGGTCTTCCGACCGATGGATGCCGTCGCCCAGATCGGCCACGACAATCCCTCCGCCAAGATAGACAATGCTTCCCATGGTAGTAGTGCCGGTGGCTGTGATGATTGAAGCCCACGTGTCTCCCAGGTCGGTGCTACGGTGGAGGCGGTTGTTTGAATCTTCACGGTTGCTCACCATGAGCACCGTGTTGCTTCCGACGTATTCCAGCTCTCCGCCCCACTGTTCGACGGGCAAAGTCTTGTACGACCAAGTGACACCGTAGTCCGTGGATTTGCCGATTTTGTCCGTTCCGCTATAGTTGCCCCACGGGAACCACAGCAGAACACCGTTTCCGCAGTAGCAGAATTGAGGGAAATGCGCGACATACGTGCCCGACGACCATGTCAGACCGTAGTCTGTGCTACGGTAGATTCTGGCGTTGCTCGCGTAACAGACAACGATTCCATTTTCGAGGTAACAAAATCCGTATGGCGCATCGTCCATGGGCAAAACGGTTGTCCAGGTTTTTCCAAAGTTCACAGACCGGAGAATTCCCCTCGGTGTGTCAGTTCCGCCTCGCAACATGATCCCGTTTTCGAGATATGTCACTGAGGTCATCTGGCTCCAATAATCCGTATTGTAGTACCAGACTGTCCATGTCGCCGGGAGGTGCATCGGGTAGGCGGGGAAGCGGGCCTCCTCAAAAGGCGTCGCGGAGATTTGCAGAGACGAAATGGCCGAAGTGATGGTCGCGGTGTCTCCGCTTCCGGCGGCCGCCCAAGAAAGGCTGGCCCCGTCGGTTTTCAGAAATTGGCCGGATGACGATGCCAGGCCTGCGATGCCCTGGAGGCCGAAAAAGGTGAAGCTGGCGTTTCTGGGAATGCTGGCGACGGACTCGGCGTGGCTCGGCACATTGAGGTTGGCCCGCACCGCCGCCGGGTCGGAGAAATCAGCCCCATTGGCTGATTTCCTGACGGCCCCGGGGTCGCGCCCGCCCGTCGTCTGTGGGGCCCCGCCCCAGCTCGTCAGACAAACCAGGAGCGAGGCGACCAGCAGGACCCCGACGAGGGGCCAGATGTTGCGGTGGCTGGTCACGGCGTCACCTCCTGGTCGATCAGGAGAGGCACCGACCCGGTAGAAACGTAGGACACGGGCACGGTTGGCCCCCACGCCCTGGAGAGGGTAGTGCCGGCATGGACCTCGATTCCATAGCCAGGGGTGGCAGTCTCCCCGGGATAGATGAAGGCCGACTCGGTCGCGGCCTTGTTCTGGATCGAGATCCAGACCCGCCCGACGGCGGCGGTCACGCTGGCCGAGGTGGCGGTCGAGGTCACGTCCTCTACGGTGGGCACCCCGAGGGCGGTCTCGGTGACGTTGGCCGCGACCGGGTCGGTGATGCTGGCGATGACCGAACCGGTGACGGTGACGGCCCCAGCTGGCGCGGGGCCAGGGTCAAACCCCATGCCCAGCCCACCGCGAGCAGCCATGGCCGAGGTGGCCAGACACAGGAAGGCGAGAACGATGTTCAGTCTGCGATTCATGGCTGGCCTCCTACGGCTTCGGCGGTCGGTCAGGGGTTGACGGTCTGGATGGAAACCACCGAGCTGGTGGAAACGCTGATGACGCCGATGGGCACGTCGTCATCGACTTCCAGGGCCAGGGTTCCGGCGGCGGGAATCTTGATGCCGGTGCTGGCCGACACAGTGGTCGAGCCGATGTTGACGTAGATGGTGTCGCCGGCCTGATTGTAGATCAGGAGATCGGTGCGGTAGGGCATGGCCGTGATGGCGACCGCCGAGGTGGCAACGGCCTTGACGGAGGTGCTCGCCAGGCCCACGCCACTGGTGACGGGGTCGGCCGAAGGGGTGGCCGTCCAGGTGGTGTAGGTGGTGGCCGACGCCGAGATGGCGACGGCGAGGAACAGAACGACCGAGATGATCC